>NZ_LWEY01001803.1:0-1186 GCF_001634935.1 Oleiphilus sp. HI0043
ACAAACCCCGGCAAACTCTTCCAGGATTTTTCGCGGCCAGTCTGCTTGCATAAACTTTAACGCAATCCCACCACGAATAACACCTTCCAGGTCAGCTTCATAAGCAGCTGAAATCATTTGACATACAGGGTTAATAAATTGCTGTGGATACTTTTGCACAGCGCCAAAATCCAGTAACACTATTCTATCTTTGCCACTCTCTTCACCAATTCGTATTCGATAATTACCGAAATTTGGATCAGTTTGAATCTCGTGCCAGACGAACAACTCTTGCAGAAACAGCGCCAAAGATGATTTAGCCAGATTATTACGACGCGCCTGAGACAACTCAGCAACACGCTCGCTAGAAACATTTTCACCCTCTTCGTAGCTTGTAGCCATAACATTTTCGCAGGAGAACTGAAAATACACTTTTGGAACAATGAATCGAGGATCATCTTGAAGCATTTGAGAGAAGCGGGCTGTCGTTTCAGCTTCTAGGTGGTAATCTACCTCCCGATGCATCATCACTCTAACCTCTTCCAACCAATCGTTAAACGCTGGTCCTGCAGTAACCACCCTCGCCAAGCGAAGTATTTGTGCGACAGCATCCAGATCGGCATCAATTGCCTGAGCAACTCCCGGGTACTGAACCTTCAAGCAAATGACTTCACCTGTTTCGATTATTTTTGCACGATGAACCTGTCCTAGCGAAGCTGTGCCTATTGGCTCTTCTTCAACTTCAAGCTTATCCATATTCGCTGCGCCAAGGTGCTCGAACAAAACACCTCGAATGACAGGCCATTCCAGCGCAGTAGTATTTTCTTCAAGAGTATGGAGAGCTTCGGTAACTTCAGGTGGCAGAAAGTGTTCGCCATAAAGCGCCATGACCTGCCCGATTTTAACCACACTCCCCTTCAGCATTCCTAACTCACGAACAAGAAAGTGAGCTTGATCCGAAAGTGCCTTTTTGCGCTTTTCAGCTCTAGCCTCTTTGCCGGAAAATAAAGAGGTAGTCATATGACCAGCCATCCGCGTACCGGCCAGTAAGCCTGCTTTAGTCAGACTCAAACGACGCTCAAAGCTACCCGTTTTGATAGCTGAAACTGTTTTATTACTTTGAGTATTAGAGTCTTTCTTGGACTTTGACATAAGCTACACTTTTGGCAGAGATTCGCCCTTCGCTTGTTTATCTGCATGATAAGAA
>NZ_LWEY01001804.1:0-928 GCF_001634935.1 Oleiphilus sp. HI0043
CGGATCTTATATATATTCAAGGGCATACTTCGCCAGGTATCTATGCTCGTTCCTTTATCGAGGGGCGGCTTTCTAGAGAGCAAATGGATAATTATCGAAATGAAGTAGATGGAAATGGTTTGCCATCATATCCTCACCCCTGGTTAATGCCTGATTATTGGCAGTTCCCAACGGTATCTATGGGCTTAGGGCCCTTACAAGCCATCTATCAAGCGCATGTGATGAAGTACTTACATAGTCGAGAGCTTACTGATAAAAGCAATCGAAAAGTCTGGTGCTTTGTAGGCGATGGCGAGACAGATGAGCCTGAGACGCTTGGCTCCATAGCTCTAGCGGGGCGAGAAAAACTCGATAACCTGATATTTGTCGTGAACTGTAACCTTCAAAGGTTGGATGGGCCTGTTAGAGGAAACGGTAAAATTATTCAAGAACTTGAAGGGGTATTCCGCGGCGCAGGGTGGAATGTTATCAAGGTTATTTGGGGACGGATGTGGGACCCTCTGTTTGATCAAGATACTGATGGCTCGATGCAGCGCGCGATGGATGAAGTGGTTGATGGCGAGATGCAAAACTTTAAGTCAAATGGTGCGGCTTATACGAGGAAGCACTTCTTTGGTCGCTATCCGGAGCTTGCCAAGTTAGCTGAGCAATTGAGTGATCGGGATATTGAGCAACTTAATCGTGGCGGGCATGATCCTTACAAGGTTTATGCTGCGTATCATAAGGCGGTTAATCATAAAGGTCAGCCGACCGTTATTCTGGCGCACACGATCAAAGGTTATGGCTTTGGTAAGGTTGGTGAAGGAACAAACAGTACTCACTCGCTGAAGAAACTTGATGTCGAAACACTTAAGGCATTCCGTGACCGGTTTGGGGTGCCTGTCAGCGATGACGATATAGAATCAATCCCTTACTATCAGCCATCAGC
>NZ_LWEY01001805.1:0-1287 GCF_001634935.1 Oleiphilus sp. HI0043
TGCCTGGGAATAGGTTCCGATTGCTTCCGGTGCATCTGCTGTTTGAATAATGGACTTGTTACTCATATTTCCTCCTGGAAGCTAATCACTTTATTTTGATATGACTCTGGTAAGCCTTAGAACGGCTTTGATTGAGCGAATTCGGCGCATAACTCGAGCCAGGTGTCGTCGACCCTGAACATGTAGCACAACACTAACAACACTTAGTTTGGCGTTTTGTTCCGTCACGCCGATTCGTTCGATATTACCTTCGGCGTGCGTTATCGCTGCGGCTAGCTCGGCAATAATGCCGCGTTGGCGTTCAAGCTCTACCTTCAATTCAACGGTAAACTCATCGGTAATATCTTTCACCCAGGATAAGTGCATTTGAACCTGATTGTTGCTTAGGTTCATAATTTTTGAGCAGCCCTCGGAATGAATGGTGATGCCAGAGCCTGTGTCAGGTAAGCCTACGATCGGGTCGCCCGGGATCGGGTGGCAGCAATGTGCGAAAGACAGGTTCATTCCTTCTGAGCCCTTGATCATCATGGACACTGTAGAGGTATCTTGAGCTTCGTTTTCAGCCTCATCTTGTATTGCATCAGACATCAATTGACGAGCAATGATGAACGGCATGCGCTGACCTAAACCGATATTGCGCAGGAGTACATCCATGCTCTCGGCTTGGTTATGTTCAAGAACTTTTTGAATCTGTGCTTCAGGAATATCTTTCCAGGAAACATTAATGCCAGAGAGTGACTTATCGAGCAAGCTCTTACCAAGCGCTAGGCTTTCGGCTTCGCGTTGGTCTTTCAAGTAGTGCCTTATGCTGCTCTTGGCTTTACCGGTTGTGACAATATTCAGCCAAGCCCTACTTGGTTTAGCGCTAGGGGCAGTGACTACTTCAACCGTTTGCCCGCTTTGTAGAGGTACGCTCAAGGGGGCAAGTTGTTTGTTTACGCGACAGGCGACACAAGCATGACCAATATCGGTATGGATAGCATAGGCGAAGTCGATTGGGGTTGCCCCCGCAGGTAATTCGAGAATCGCGCCTTTGGGTGTGAATACATAGATCTCGTCGGGGAAGAGGTCGATCTTAACGTGCTCAATAAACTCCATAGAGTCAACGGCTCGTTCACGAAGTTCTTTCAGGCCGCTTAGCCAGCGATCAATACGCGCCTGATTGGCCAAGGCGAGATCTGACTCATCTTTATATTGCCAGTGTGCAGCAATACCGTAGTCAGCCAAATCTTCCATATCCTTAGTACGAATCTGAATCTCGATATTAACGTGCATACCGAAAAGTGT
>NZ_LWEY01001806.1:0-1014 GCF_001634935.1 Oleiphilus sp. HI0043
TTGTCATTACTATCGCCTCATCATACAAAAAACAAAGAGAACATTATGAAGCCCTTAGTCATGAGACTTACCATGCTGATCCCTCTCCTGCTTATCACTTTCACAAGCAGCACATCAACTTTTGCTGGAGAGATGATACCTGCAAATCTTAGTTTTTCAGTTATCGTCACCGCTGAATCAGGCGGCGCGCAAGAAGCGATGGTGGTATCCAGTGGTAGCTGGTTTACTCAGCGAACGTTAGTGCATAACGCAATTCTTATCAAACATCCAAAGGGTGATTTGCTCTGGGATAGCGGCATCGGCACTGAAGTCGAAGAACAAATGCAAGTATTCGCTTTTTGGGAGAAACAGTTGTTCGCGATCGAAAACGTTAAACCCGCCATTAGCCAGTTAAACGCGAATAACTACCCCATCAGCACAATTAAAGCCATCATCCCTAGCCATATGCACTGGGATCATGTCAGTGCAATTGAAGACTTCCCAGCAACACCGGTATGGATTCAACAGCAAGAGCATGACGCCGCGCACCAAGGCAAGCCACCCGCCTTTGTCTTATCGCAATTTGATAGTCCTGACATCAAACGGCAATTCATAAAGCTCTTAGATCAACCCTACCAAGGCTTCGATAAAAGTTTGGATATCTACGGTGACGGCAGCTTAGTGTTAGTCGACCTGGCCGGGCACTCGCAAGGGCACTTGGGTCTTTTTGTTAATACGCCAGACAAAGGGCGCTATTTCTTCATTGGCGATGCAACATGGGCGATCAAAGGAATTCAAGACAACCGCGGCCGTCCGAAGATTGTTCAGTGGGCAACTGGTGTCGATAATAACGTAGACCAAGCGGAAAAAGTCATCGATCAAATTCACTCTTTAAGCAAACGTGACCCTGACTTAGTGATCGTCCCGGCTCATGACGAACTGGTCACGGCAAAACTGCCCAACTATCCCAGCTTTTTATAAGATGGATTTACACCAAGGCTAACAAAGTGAACTACCAGCAACTTGATGCCATCG
>NZ_LWEY01001807.1:0-960 GCF_001634935.1 Oleiphilus sp. HI0043
AATTTCTGAAGAGCCTGAGTTAGCAATCAGACAGTTCGAAAAAGCACTTTCAATTGATAATGGCAATAAGAACGCATTTCTAGGTATGGCCAGAGCTCATCATGCGCTTGGCCACTTCGATGTCGCTTACCTCCATTATCGATCTTTAATCAATCATGGCTATGATGACATTACGATCTTGCATGGCATGCTTAACTGCTGCCCTCATATAAAGATAGAATCTTACAACACTCAGCTTGAAGCTGATTTGTTTTTGCTTCTGTCAAAGAGCGAACTGGCTTTAGATAAACTTGCCGGATTCGCCGCGGCATTGCTAGTCAAAAAATATGATTTAAGTAATCCAAATGCGACGATTGAAATGCTTGAAGTCGCAAAAGACCCCTTAGTGTATTACTCCTTACTAAACTGCATTTTACCTGATCCGCATGTTGAAGAATTTATAACGCTATTGCGCCAAAGCATTTTGCTAGAGTGCGTTGAGTCAGGCACCCTTCGGGATGATCTACAAGTGCTAGCTATCGCGATTGCTGTTTATGCGGAGCGTACTAACTTCGCTTTAATCGTTGATGAAGTTGAAGAGGAAAAAGTCGAGCTAATTGATCAATCTCTTCAACATACCCTCCAACACCAATGGGAAGTTGATGAGGTAGCCGGCGCATTGATTGTTGTGGGTATGTATAAGGCATTCTTCTCTCAGACTTATGCAGTTAACTTAACAGCGCTGGAACTAGATCAGTGGCCATCGGCATTATTACCCTTAATGGAGTCATCCCTATATCGTCGAGCTGAGCGTGAATCTTTCAAGCAGCAGTTCCCAGAAAAGAAAAGTGAACTGCTAACTAGTAAAGATGACTTACCGGGGCCATTTCCAAGGCGGCAAACAATCGACTTTTTTAATCAGCAGTCCTTGAAGCAGGAACTAATCAATAACTTCCAGCTGCCAGAATCGGAACTGCCAGA
>NZ_LWEY01001808.1:0-1054 GCF_001634935.1 Oleiphilus sp. HI0043
AACCAAATAAGAGACGATACAGCAAGCAATTATATGAATACCGAGATAAGTACCTGACAGCACATCCATGATTGCGCCCACAATAAAAGCAGAAAACAGACCAATACGTTCGGGGTGCCTCAATAACCAGTATATCAAAGTCAATACCATCCACTCAGGACGAAAGGCAAGTAGCATTTGCGGCATTGCTAACAATTCCAATACGGCAGCTGCGGCGAAAGACAATGCAACGGCCACCCAACTTACTCTCGACTGAGTCATTCGTTTACCTCGTCAGACGCATGCTGCTTAGTACTAGATTGTTCTTTATTCTCATCGATGACGGTACTATCGTTTTGCCCCTCTTTAAACACCAAAAGCAAGAGACGACTTCTATTCAACTGTGCTTCAGGCCTGGCGCGAACCTCTGCAAAGGAGCGTCCATCATGGTGCGATATCTGGCTAATCCTTGCCACTGGATAGCCTTCCGGGAAGCGCCCCCCTAGACCAGAACTTACCAAAAGATCACCCACCTCAATATCAGAGGTATCTGGAACATTTCCTAGCTCAAGATAGTCGAGCGCCCCAACACCATAAGCAATCGCCCTAACACCATTTCTATTTACTTGGACAGGAACCGCATGACGACTATCAGAGATAAGTAGGACCCGGCTGGTAAATTCATTTACTTCAACCACTTGCCCCATCAATCCCTGTGAATCAAGAACGGCCTGACCGAGATAAACCCTGTCTTGACTGCCCTTGTTAAGCAAGATGTATTGATTGTCAGAATCAGGGCTAACACCGATCATTTCGGTAACAACGACACCATCGTCAACAATGCGAGAAGCATTCAGTAGCTCACGCAAGCGATTTAACTCAGCCGTTACTGATGCGAGTTTTTGAGCTTTGCGCTCAAGCACCAACATGCGGGATTCCATTAAATCGATTTTTTCTTGGAGATCGGAACGGCTCGTAAAGCTTTCACTCAAGCCTTCACTAATAGAAACCGGTAAATCACTCAACCAGTGAACCGGTGTTAACGCAGAGCTTATTACTCCACGAACAGGGTCTA
>NZ_LWEY01001809.1:0-824 GCF_001634935.1 Oleiphilus sp. HI0043
ATCCAGGGCCGGTACCGATATCAGCGATGTCCTGACCTTTTATATAAGGAGCAATGCTAAGCGAGTCGACCAGATGTTTAATCAACATTTCTTCCGGGTCACGAATAGCCGTCAGATTGTAGGCTTTATTCCATTTGATCAATAACTCTAAATAGTCGAGTAAAAGGCCATTCTGCTCTTCATTTAGAGTAATACCTATTTTTTCTGCCGCGTCGCTTAGAATATTACTAAAGTTGGCACGTTGCGATGCATTGATCACGTCTATTCTCTTTTAAGATACGTGAAGTGCCGAAATCAGGCACTTTCATGTTTGATTGATTTAGATAAAGATTTTTTCTTCAGATATATGAGTACCAATGACACAGCAGCCGGTGTAATTCCCGGAATTCTAGATGCCTGGCCAATTGTTTCTGGTTTAACCTCTAATAGTTTTTGCTTAATCTCATTGGATAGACCAGAAATTCCATCATAATTGAAATCGATTGGCAGCTTGGTTAATTCATTCTTTCTTAAACGATCAATCTCATCCTGTTGACGACTGATATAACCATCATACTTGGTTTGTATTTCAATCTGTTCAGCAACAGCATTAGAAATTGTTGGATCACCGTTTATTTCAGCAATACTTTGATAATTGATTTCAGGACGCTTTAGCAAGTCACGAAGGCTGTATTCTCTCGAAATAGGTCGATCAAAATATTTGTCAGCAATCTTCCCACCTTCTGAGCCAGGTTGCACCCAAGTTGTTTTTAGACGCTCTGTTTCTTTCTCGATTGCTTCGCGCTTGCTTGAGAATTGTGACCAGCGCTCATCGCCTACAAAAC
>NZ_LWEY01001810.1:0-25496 GCF_001634935.1 Oleiphilus sp. HI0043
TTCTTAGCCAAGGTTTTAAAGCGTTCTATTGGATATGACTGCGCTGCAAAACGACGCGAGCCTGTTATTGGCTTATTTAGAATACTGTTCGGCGCCTGAAACACAGAGACATAATCTGGATTAGATCGTGCCTGCCCTATAGCATGACTCACTTCTTTAATAAGCGTCGGCACCGTAGAAATTTGCTTCCCGGCCTCACCGACGATATTTGCCAGACTCTGCGCAATATTGGCATTATTAATATTTTCTGGACGGATCTTCTTCACTTGAGGCAAGGCCCACAAAGGCGGTAAACCACGAGCTTCAGGGTCTTCTGATAACAGCTTAGCTGTCATCCGCATTGCCGCCACACCGTCTAACATACAGTGGTGCGCTTTAAAGTACATCGCAAAACGACGACCTCGAATACCTTCAATCAAATGGCTTTCCCACATTGGTCGCTCTCGATCCATTAGGGCGCCATGCTTAACCGAAACCAAGGCGAGTAGTTCTCGAATTCTTCCTGGCTTTGGTAAGGCGCTATGACGAAAGTGATGCTCTAGATCAAACTGAAGATCTTCTTCCCAATGGTATTGGCCGAAGCGAGATTTTAAACGCTGATTAAAAGGCGCGATGGGTTGCTGAAAGGAACGCATATACTCAGCAAGCTCTGTCACATATTTTGGGCCGGCATCTTCAGGAAAGTGATAAAGGTGCAAACCACCCACATGCATTGGCTGCTGACGTTTCTCGAGCCATAAGAAAATCTGATCTGCTAAACTCAATGATTTCATAAAGATTCCATCCAAACTGTGAGTAAAAACGCGAAAAACTGCTCAGCCATATTTAAACTGTTTCCCCTGGCCAACTACAACTGGCACTCATCCTATGGGCCCAACAAGATTAAGTTTGGCGGCATCGCTATCAATAGTTATAAGCTACACATTCACCAAAGTGTAAAGAGCGCGCAAGGATACCCGAGATCGCCTATTCGGCATAGTGCTAAGACATATTCAATCTGGCAATATCACAAAAATTTATGCTAGTTTACAATTTTAGTCGAGATCAGAGTTTCGTCGAACCAACATCTCGTTTATAGGCTGTGCGTAAGTCGGCTTATCCCAATCAGGAACATCCAGCCATGGCGCTTAGTTACTTAGTCCCTAAAGACTGCATTGAAACTACTTATGAAATAAAGAAGAGTCGTTTTATCGCCCGGCATTTTAGTGTTACAGATAGAGAGCAGGCCATGCTAGCTTTGGCACAAGCTAAACGAGATTACCCCGATGCTCGCCATCATTGCTGGGCCTACCAAATCGGTCCACCTCATAGTCCGAGTTTCGCGGCCATGTCTGACGATGGCGAACCCGGTGGCACCGCAGGCAAGCCGATACTGAATGTCATTCAACATAAAGATATTGGCGATGCCATGATCATTGTGATTCGTTATTTTGGTGGTATAAAGCTCGGCGCAGGCGGATTAGTCAGAGCATACTCCCAGGCGGCCCAGCAAGCCTATGACGAAGGTGAAACAGAGTTGAAAGTGGAACTCGACGAATTCCAAATACAATGTGATTTTTCAGACGAACAGGCTATCCGACACTGGCTTTTTCAACATCAAGGCGAAGTCATCGGCACTGAGTATCAACAAGCCGTGACGATGAAGATAGCCATTGATGATCGACATCTAAGCGACTTGAGTGCTTACCTGCATGCACTCAAAAGCGCCTCTTTGATTCAGCCTTAAGCCCTCTAAGTTTTCTTCACTTACTTAGGCAGAAAACAGGAATTTACCACCACTTGCGATAGCAATAACGATCAAGCCCAGTGTCAGGTTAATTGCGACGATTTTACGGATTAGATTTAAGTGCGTCGCGGCATCAGGCCAACGATTCTCGCTCACTGCAGCTTTCATACGCTTAAATGGAACAAAGTATAAATGCCCAAACAATAAAAACATGATATAGCCTAGACCAAGCATCATATGAACATGCTTACCTATCGAAGCAAAGCCACCATATAAGGCAATCATGCCATGACCGCTCACCAATAAAACAGCAACTGCTATCCATACCCAAAAAAAGAAACGCTTAAAGGTATCTTGCCACAAACTTAGACGTAGCGGAGGTTCCAATAAGCTTGCTGCAACAGGACGAAGACATAGATAGGCGAAAAACATTCCGCCAACCCAAATTGTTGCAGCCAATATGTGGAGCGTAAGCGCGATGGCCATTGTGAAAACTCCTTTTAAATCGTCACCAGAAATCTACATACAAAGATAAGGGGGCTATTCTGTCACTTATTCACTCACAAATCGATTAGGCCAGAACGAAATATCTTCCGTATTTACTTCGCGGTGTGCAACAAACTAAAGGCCCCACGAATCTGTCCTTCCTGATAACCTACCGCCCTATCGTGCGGGTACTGTTCCGAGAGTGCCTTTTGAATATCTGTTGTTAGACTCTCTCCATGACACGACAAGCACATACCTTGAGTTGGAATAGCCTTCATCATACGAAAGGTACTCCCTTCTTTTTTCACCGCTGCTAACTGTGTAGCAGGCTTTCCGGCTTTGAGTTGCTGTTCAAAGTCAGCAAGTACTTTCGCCTCCCAGGCATCTGGCTTGTTATCAGGGTTACGTGTTTTAAGGCTGGTGCGGGAAACTGTCCATTTTCCTTGGCTATGTTTGCTGGCGATTTTTTCTGCATCCACAGAACAAGCCTCAATACCCTTGGTAAAGCCACCTTCTTTTACCGCTGCTTGCAGGCTTGATTTCAACTCTCCTGCAAATTGTTGAATCACTTGCTTACCTTCGCTTGCTAGGTCTGAAGCGGTTTCAGCACTGCTAGCACCAGCCCAGCCTAGTACAGGCAGCAACAAAGCAACAGATAATCTTTGACAAGATACTTTCATCATACTCTTCCTCTCATTCTGGCAAAACTTAGGTAAACCATCACATAGCAGCGATTATATTAGCATTGACTAATATAATTCAAGCATCTATATTAGTAAAACCTAATATTTAGTTTAGAAGAGGTTTTAGATCATGAATATCGATAGAACTGTATTTGCCGTTGCCGGGCTGTTTATTCTTGTTAGTGTTATTCTCAGTCAGGTCCATTCGGTCTATTGGCTGGCATTTACGGCTTTTGTTGGCGTCAATATGTTTCAGGCAGCATTCACAGGATTCTGCCCAATGGCCATGCTACTAAAAGCCTTAGGAAAAGAGCCCGGTTGCGCATTTCGTTAAGCGCCAACTTTTAATGTGGGGCTCGCCTTTTTGCGTCGGGCCTTATATTTACGTTTTTTAAATTTGTTTTGCGCTTTAAGGCCAGCTAAGGCTGAAAGGTGTGTATCTTTTGCCCTACATAGTAAGTGACTGATTTGTTGTTCAAGTGGCAGCATAAAATCAGCATATGCATACTCCCCCTGACTCATTTGCTTTAGCATCAACTCCCAGTGTGCAGTCATATCGGGCAATGAAACCTCTTCTGGCAGACTCGCTATCACTTTTCTACCAGCCTCTGTCGCTTTAATGGCTTTACCTTCTCGGTAAATAAACTGCCTCTTGAATAACAGCTCAATGATCGAAGCACGTGTCGCTTCTGTTCCAAGACCATCGGTATCTTTTAGTATTTTTTTGATCTCGGGGTCACTCACAAAACGGGCTATACCGGTCATCGCCGCGAGTAAACTTGCATCGCTAAAGTGTTTAGGAGGCTGAGTAAGCTTGCTAAGCAAGTCTCCAAATAAACAAGTAAAACGCTCACCTTTCTTGAGCTGAGGTAAAGCTACGGTTTGTTTTTCATCCTTAGTGGATTTAAGTACCTGCTTCCAACCCGGCTCACTGGTTTCCCTCGACTTTGCTCGGAATAAGCCACCGGCAATTCGAAAGCTGATTTCACGGTCGGTATAAGCCCAAGCCGGAAAAAACTGAATAAGATAGTGCTTTGCTATCAATTCATATACTTGCTGCTCAGCTTTACTCAATAATCCCTTTTTTGACTTATTCGCAGTTGGAATGATCGCGTGATGAGCACCAACCTTGGCATCATTCCAAACACGTCCTTTTAAACTTGAGTCGGCACTGTTACATATATTCTGTAAGTTGGTATTGCTAGCGATTGCATCGAAAATTTGTGCAGATTGGCTTAAGTGCCCCGAGGGTAGATAACGATTGTCAGAGCGAGGATAGGTAATCAGTTTATGTCGTTCATACAGATTCTGACAAGTATCCAAGACGGTCTTAGCACTCATACCAAATGCTTTAGCAGCATCGATCTGTAACGCAGATAAATTATATGGCAAAGGCGCAACTTGCTTCTTGGACTTAGCACTTGTTGCTTCAACATTAGCTGGCTGCCCCTTAATTCGCGCCACCACATTTTCAGCCAAAGCTTTGTTTATGACTCGCCCTTCGCTGTCCTGATAGGGCTCGCAAGCTTCGCTCGGCTGCCAACGGGCAGATAAAACTTGTTGTTCAGATATTTGGATATGGGCATCGACTTCGTAATAGTCTCGCACCACAAAGGCTTCAACTTCTGCATCTCGCCGAACAATCAAGCCTAGCAAGGGTGTTTGCACCCGCCCGATTGAAACCAGGCCCTGAAAACCGACCTTTTGAGCCTGAAGCGTAAAAGCGCGAGTTAGGTTCATTCCATAAAGCCAGTCTGCACGTGAACGAGCTAAAGCTGAAACAGATAAAGGCACAAAGTCTTTATTCGACTTTAGAGAAGCCAGGGCTTGCTTAACAGCGGGTAGATTTAAATCACTAATCAGGCAGCGTTCAATACTATCTTTCACTGACGCTTTAACGCCGACATGGTGAATCAGCTCATCCACCAGTAGCTGACCTTCCCTATCAGGGTCACCACAATGAATTATGTGATCAGCCTGTTTGACTAACTTTTTTAGAATAGAGTATTGCTTGCGGGTTTGCTTTTTAGGCGCCAGCTGCCAACCTCTAGGAAAACGGTCGGGCAATATAGGCAAGGTTTCATGCGACCATTTCTTAAGTGATGCATCATAGGCATCTGGCTCGAGCTGCTCCAGAAGGTGACCGATACACCAGCTGACTACATCACAGCGGCGTTTATCGGAATGCCCGACGTAAATACAGCCATCAGCTTTATGGTGAGGTTTAGGTAGGGCTTGCGCTATAGCCTTCCCCAGACTGGGCTTTTCTGCAATATACAGTTTCATTCATACAAAATACTGTATAAACAAACAGCTATCAAGCAGTTTCACGCCGTCTTAGCCAACTTTTTGCTCAACTCTGTTTCGACCGTTAAGCTTAGCTTGGTATAGCGCCTGATCAGCCATCTCAACCAAAGCGTGAGTCGAGCTTTCCTCGTTCGGCATGCAGGCACTTACGCCAACACTCGCTGTCACTTGAATACGCTCATCACCCGTATCAATCCACAAAGCTTCAATATGCGCCCGAATTCGCTCACCTATCAAAACAGCACCTTCCAATTTGGTCTCAGGTAAGACAACAGCTAACTCCTCTCCACCATAACGGCAAACCAGATCAGGAGGGCGTTTCACCAAACGATACACTTCAGAAGCGACCGTTTTCAGACACTGGTCTCCAGCTTGATGACCATAGGTATCATTGACGGATTTGAAATTATCCAAATCAATCATAATCAAAGCTAATTCTCGCCCATTTCGCCTGCCACGACGAAACTCTCGCTCCATCATTTCATCAAAATAACGACGATTTCTAACCCCGGTGACTTGATCAAGTGTTGATAGATCTTCAAGTTCGGAGTTTAATTTATTGACCTTTTCTAAAGCCAGTCGTAAGTCTCTGGTTCGCTGCTCAACTTCTACCTCTAATGCTTCATTTTGCATCTGCTTGGTCTCGATCAGCTTTTCCTTCACTTGCAAGGTTTCTGCTTCAGCTTTAAAACGGCGCGAAGTAGCGTCATGCAAGCGTTCCGCAAGAGCAAAAGACAAGAGAATAATTTCAATAGCTGAGCCAATTTGCGCTGCAGACTCCGTTAGCCCATTTCTAGGCAGTAAGCCAAATTTGTTCATGGCCAATATAACGGTGCCAATTAGAAACATACTCCAGGCAACCGAAAAGTACGTCGCATATTTTTGTCTCGATTTGATCGTGACATAGTAACTAATAAATAAAATAGACGAACAAGTAACGATCGCCAAAGCCGCACCATAAGGAATCATGACTGCATAAGGTAAGAGCGTGCTCAAGAAAGCCAACACGATTCCAAGCCAAGCCTGCAAATAGACAATACGATTCAAGTACGGGTGATTATTCTGCAATTTAAGGAAGTTCGATACAAATACCATCCCCGATGTCACGATTAAGGGCGTTATTACCGCCATACTCTGCTCATTCCATACCGGAAAGTTTGGCCAGATAAATTGGTAAGCAAAGCCCGTCAGGGACATCTGGGCTACAGCAAAGGTAATCACGTACAAAACGTAGAACAGGTAAGCACTATCTCTAAGTCGCAAAAAAAGAAAGAAGTTATACAAAGCCATCACCAGAACGATGCCATAGTACAAACCGTGCTCGGCAAAGCGATATTGGTCAGCCTCAAAATAGCTTTTCTCTGGCCAAAGCGTAGCAGGCAACTGAATGGAACTTGAAGAGCGAACTTTCAAGTAAACATGCTGTGCTTCATCAGCGCCATCGATTGGAAATAGAAATGCTCGATGTTGAATAGGACGCTCAGAGAAAACAAAGTGATCACCTGTACGGACAAATTCAACGACTTCACCTCCTTTAACCCGATAAAACTCGATTTCATCTAGCAAAGCATAATTGATTTCCAACAACCAGGCGTGGTCATTCCCTGGCACCACAAAGCGGAACCAGTAGGTATCATGCGAAAAACCAAATGATGGCACTTCCTGCTCGTTCGAGCGCCAGTCCCAGAGGTTGTAGCCATGCACATCATCTATCGTCAAGCCATGTGTCGGATCGACAAAGAACTCAAGATGGTCTCCAGACAATGGTATGCCATTGGTGTAATGCTCCTCCGCCATAGCCGACACGGAATACAGGCAGACACACAGCGCTAGAAAGATCCAAAGTCCATTTTTTATTTGTAATTGTTTCAAGGGGTAATTGTCTTTTTCTGTGATGAGTACTTAGCTAAGTATAGACAAGGCTTAAAAACTTTCATGAAAACGTCTGGCATGTTTTCTAAGAGCTTGTTCTAATAATTAGCAAATTCAATCCAGTTTTTCAGTAAACGACGACTATGATTTTTTCCTCTAAAGGAAGCAAAACACCACTGCGCGAAAACGTTCGCCTGATAGCTAGCGCTCGCCTGGCCTTGTGGGGACTGGCTCAACTTTTTTTACTCGTTGACCATCTATATCTGAACTTAAAATTTAACTTCATCCTGGCGGAGTTTATTTTAAGCCTATTTGCTTTTTCAGCCATGTTCACCTTCGCTCAGCTTAAAAGCGCCCGTATCATTACCGAAAACTATGTCCGACTTCAATTAGTGTCAGATGTACTATTCATGAGCCTTCTGTTTCATGTAACCGGCGGCTCCGCCAACCCTTTTGTGTCACTTTTACTCTTCCCGTTAACCATTAGTGCAGCAACCTTAAATAGTAATTTCACCTGGTTTATGGCCTTACTCACCGTAAGTTGCTATGGCTCTTTATACTTAGTCGACCTTTCGGTATCAGAGACTTCTGTTGCGAATGAGCATGCCCATCATATGCACCACCAAATTGATGCAAGCCAAACTGCCTTTTCCCTTCATCTCATTGGCATGTGGTTCAATTTTGCAGTGAGCGCGGCCTTAATCTGCTTCTTCCTCATTAGAATGAGACAAGAGTTAAAGTCTCGACAACATAAGATCAACGAACAAAGAGAACAGTTACTGCGCGACGAGCAATTATTGGGTATTGCAACACAAGCCGCGTCTGCTGCTCATCATATCAGTACACCACTATCGACGATGGCCGTGCTCGTTGACGACCTTCAAGCAGATAGCCTGACCCAGGATTTCGACGAAGACCTTACACTCCTGGCGTCTCAAATAGCGATATGTAAAAACGTGTTAGATGACCTTCGGCACCAGGCTCTCCTCAGTCAGCAAGATGAATCTGTCCACTACTTTCTCACCCAGCTAGTGAATGAATTTAGACTCTTACGGCCTAGCGTCAGGCTTGAGAAAAACTGGAACAGCGCACAATTCGACGAGTCACCATCGCCAAATATTTCCTCAGATCCATCTTTAAGGATGGCCATTCTGAATATCCTGAATAATGCTGCCGATGCTTCGCCCGAAAGAGTCTGCTTCGAGGCAGATGTTGAACCGGACAAGCTCAGACTCACCATCAGTGATTATGGCAACAGTGATGAAAACAAAGTTTCCCGTATTCTTAGTGCCGCTGAGCAACCATTAGAGTCTGACAAAGAGCATGGTATGGGCATTGGTTTATTTTTATCTCATGCCACGATTAATAGACATCATGGAAAAATAAGCGTTGAAAGAGCAGATAAGTCGGGCACTCNCATTCATATTTCCCTGTCACTTGTAAGCTCACACCCAGCCGAAGAGCAGAAAATAAAATGACTAAGAGTATCCTTATCCTAGATGACGACCAAACCTTTTCTACGACACTTGCCCGGTCATTTAAACGACGAGGCTACAATAGCTTCGCCGCAAACAGTATTGAAGAAGCCAAAGGCATATTAACGGATACGAGCATAAATTTTGCTGTGGTTGACCTAAAGATCGATCAGGAAAGTGGTTTGCAGTTTCTGTCGATTCTAAAAGAACACTCACCTCAAACCAAGGCACTGATTCTGACAGGTTATTCCAGCATTAGCACAACGGTTGAAGCGATGAAGCTGGGTTCAGTGAATTACCTATGCAAACCTGTGACCACCGATGTCATTATCAAAGCCCTACAGGAAGAGGACGCAAACCCAGATATTCCCCTAGATACTAGCCCGCCATCAGTGGGACGCCTGGAGTGGGAACATATCCAACGCGTGCTTAATGAGCATGATGGCAATATCTCTGCAACAGCTAATGCTCTGGGAATGCATCGACGGACTTTGCAACGCAAGCTACAGAAACGCCCTTCATCAAAATAAGTCATTAACATAAAGCCAAAACATATCTGAACTTGAACTAAACCCAAACTATACCCCAAAGTAGGTGCGACAATTTGTCACTCCTTTGCACCCTTACTTCAGCGTAAAATTTCACGCAATTAATGATTTTGCGCATCAAGGAGTGCATAGATGAAAGCAGTTAAGACCCTCGCATTTAGTTTGAGTTTAGTTGCAAGTGCTTGTTTAATGAGTGCGTGTAGTGATAGCAACAATTCACAAAAAAATGATTATGAGCTTTCAGAAAGCTTTAAAGTTACCTATTTATCCGAGATGGCTCAAGTTGGTAAATCCAACCTAAAAATCGAAATTACCGATTTGGATGGCACCCCTATGGAAGGGCTTTCTCCTACCTTAAGCCCACTAATGGAAATGTCTACACATAACCATAGCACGCCTTATGGCTCTTTCACCGAAAGTGACGAAGCAGGAATCTATAACGCGACAATCTACTACCTCATGGCATCAGGCCCTGAGATGGGTACTTGGTACCTTGATATAGGTTTACCTTATGATGAAAGCGTTACCTTTCAGCCAGATGTAATGATGGCAATGGGAGAGACAGCCCGCGCTAATCTAAAGAGCCAAACTGATACTATTGCAAATATGATGGGCGGAGAAGAAAAACGCACCTACATTCTATTCAATGATGGCCTATCAGATGGAGATAGCGGTCATGACTTCAGTGTTTTTATCACTACCAAGGAAAGCATGATGAGCTTTCCGGCAATTAGCGCTGGGCAAATACTCAATGCAGACTCCGACTATGAGCTTACGATCTCTAGCATCACCGTAGCAATGTCAACAGACCCAAGTGATGGTGACAGCTGGGTCACAGCATCCAATGAGGGAGAAGGTATTTGGACCGCTGAAGGCCTGACGGGCCTTACTGACGGAGAAGCCGGCTCTATCTATGTACGCCTATCGGTTAACGGTGAACAAAAAACCGACGATGGCAACATTCCTGATGGTGAATATGATGAAGCAGAGTTCGTCGTGACGCCATCTAACACGATGATGGGGATGTAAATATCTTTAGAAAGATATCTATTTGCATGAAGAATAAAGCCTTTCTGTTTTTTCTCAGTACACAGCTCCTTGTGCCACTGAATCTTTGGGCTGCATCCTGTTGTGGCGGCGGGTCAGCCTCTTCTTTAATTCTGCCAAAAGGTGCGCGCATGATGTTTGATACATCATTCTCGCACGAGAACTATAAGGGCTACTGGAACTCTGAAGGAAAGCATCAGGATGACCCTGTTGGCTCTGACTTAAACCAGTACCGAAGTAGTCTTGGTATCGCTTATCGGCTTGCCAACCGCTGGCAGGCAAGCCTCCAAATTCCCTATGTATGGAATGACAATACCTACACTGGAACAGAGTCTAAAGTCGACAACATTGGTGATACGACCATAGGGCTATGGTACGAGACCTTTGACGATATTAAATGTGTCTGGAAAGTCACCAACTGGCGAAGCCTGATTCCAGCAGTATACCTGGGCAGCACCTTAACCCTGCCGACGGGTAAATCTGCATACTCTGGTGAAATTGATAACAGCTTCGATATCACGGGCCGGGGCGTCTACCGCCTGGATGCTAATCTGCTTGTCGACAAGACTATTTATCCCTGGAATATGACCTTGAACATGTCCTATGGAAAATATATTGAACGTCCTGTTAACGAAGACTCTAGCGGCTTTATCGACCCCTATGATCTGCAATTAGGTAAGCGCCTGTCAACAAGCCTGGCTTTTGGTTATACGCATTTTTTAGACTCAATGGACACGCTTACTGTGACCACATCCTATAATGATTTACGCGAAAAGGTCGGTGAAATTGATGGGAATAAAGACAGCTCCCTTCCTGGTTTTCAAAAGCAGTCGCTGGGATTAAGTATTGCCTATTCAACAGTCGCTATGGATTGGATCTACAAGCTCTCGTGGAATCATGCGCTCAGTGGTGAAGACTTTGCTGCAACAGATATTTTAAGTTTGGGAGTGAGCTATGTTCTACGTTAGATTTCGTTTAATTAGCATGCTTTTCCTTGGGCTATTATTATCTGCTTGTAACGAAGATTTAAACCCTTCCAGTGAAGATAAACGCGAAAGTGTGCAAGCGGGTAGTATCGGTAACCAGGTCAACCAGGTTGCTAGTGACTTCAGCATTCTTGACACTGAAGACAATGTGCTGACTTTAAGTGATGAATTAACCGCTTATGATGCGGTTGTACTCTATTTCACCATGTGGTGTCCGCTTTGTGATAGCCATATGTCGAGTATTCGCGAGTCAATCAAGCCAAACTATCCGAACATTCATTTTATTAGTATTGATTATGTCTCAGGATCGACTGAACAAGCCCGGGCGAATCAGATCTCTAGCGGTTATCGCTCTGAAACAGTGGTAGCAGATACTGCTCATAACTTAACTGAGCAGTTCAAGGGAGATATGGGCGTTACGGTTGTGATCAATTCAGACGGCCTCATTCTTATGAATGAAGGCTTCAAACACGCTAAACTGACAGAGGCCTTGGAATTAGCAAGCCAACCTTGATTCATATCAATGCTATTCTGCGGTTCTAACCTAAAATGTAGGTAATACGTACCCATTTTAGGTGAGGAAGAATCATGACAGACCGCAAAGAAAAGCTAGTTGCTTTAAAAGAAGAATTAAGTCTTCGTATCGAGAAAATTGATAAAGACCTTCACAACCGGAAAACCAGCAGTAAGTTCTCGGACCAAGTCGTAGACAGACAAAATGATGATGTACTACTAAACCTGAAAAGTGAAGCCGAAGAAGAGCTAGAGCAAATAGATCATGCCCTGCTAAAAATGGAACGAGACTTATATGGCGCTTGTGAGAAGTGTCACGAAGATATCAGCAATGAGCGTTTGGACGCCCTGCCTTTTGCTGCACTATGTACGAACTGCGCCGTTTAGCGCAGCTCCCAAGAAAGTGTACTAGACTAGCTTAAAAAATCTTTAACGTTGATCCTGAATAGGTCGGGGTCAACGGCTTTGACAATTGCATCCTGAACCGTCGGTTTCGCTAAATCAATTAATTCGGTCTTGATAAAGCATTTAAACTTGGTGTGATACATCACCCTCACCTTTGGCGAGCGCTGATCAAACTCGTTCACTTCTACAACCGCGCCCAGTCGGCCACTCTCTAGTAAGACCAAAGAACCAACTGGATAAATTCCGATACAACGAATGAAGTGATTTACCAAAGAGCGGTCCAAATGATGATCGCTCCACTCCAGTAAACGCTTAATCGCCATTGTCGGCGTCATACCCTTGTGATAACAGCGGTCGGCTGTAATCGCATCATAAACGTCAACAATCGCAGCCATTCGCCCGAAGGTTGAGATTTCATGACCACATAGACCCGAAGGGTAACCGGTACCATCCATTCGCTCGTGATGTTCAGAAACGACTTGAATAGTCAAAGGGGAAATACCTTCGATACCCAGCAAATGCTCGCGACCTAGGGTAACGTGATGTTTCATTTGCGAAAATTCATCATCGGTTAATTTACCAGGCTTATGCAATATTTCGTCTGGCACCATGATTTTCCCGATATCATGCAACAATGCACCTGAAATGGTTTGATGAAGAACCGAACGATCCAGTTGCATCGATTTACCAAAAATAGACATCAGAACACTCAGGTTTACGGAGTGCTCCATCAAGTAACTATCTTTCTCGCGAATACAGCCAAGGCAAGCCAAGGCATTGTGATTTCTGAACAAAGAGTCCAGCATATCTTCCGCAAGATTATCAATAGCGTCTATAGGAAGCGCCTGACCAGTCTTAACGTCCGTGAGAATACCGCCCATGAGTTCAACTGCTTCTTCATGAACCTTTTGAGCCGCCAGCATTTCCTCGCCCAAACCTAAACGCGGCTTGTTTAACGAGCTCAGTTCACCTGCCGCTGCTAGTTTCTTTTCATTTTCTTTGTCAATCTCGGCAAGGGTCGGCGCATCCTTTAAATCCTCACCTAGAAAAGTATCGATATAGACTTCTTTAATGCCTAGTTTTTTATCTTTTCAACAGTTAGATCTTTCTTGATTTTCCCCTTCTTCTTAAAGTTGGAATGAGGAATCCAATCACTATTAAGATCAGATATATACATTCCAACTTGAAGGGAGTCGATAGGAATTCGTTTGATCATATTTATTCTTACACGCTAAAGCAGGTGCGAATTAAAAACACCTGCCAATTTGTGAATAGCTTCTTTTTGTCGATATATAGAGTATAGGTGCTCGATACAAATTAACCACTTCCAATAATAAAACTATTCCACTCGATGTGGTGCCAATTTGACCCCTTGAACACGTGCTCCGGCCATCTTCACACTACCTTTATAACGATCTTCTCCTGTAGAACTGAACTCAAAACCATATTCACGAATAATCTGTAAGCGCCCAGCATTCCCTCTCTTGAGCTTCAATGAGCGCAAAACGACTGTCTGGTCAAGAATACTTAAGTCCAATTCACGACAATGCTTCGCCGCGGCTCTTAGAGCAATATCTTTTAACTCTCTTGCTTTAAGCCAATACCAAACAATCAGGCAGACAAGCAACGTCAGAACCAATGATCTTAAAGACAATATAACCTCCGCATTCGAAACTCTACTCGCGCCTTGGGTTTAGGCTTCATACAAGCATACCTGATTCCGTCCCTGCTTCTTGGCTTGATACAGTGCCAAGTCAGCATTTTGATAAATTTGCCAAGCAGTTTCTGTCTTAGCTGTCGCGAATGCAATACCGAATGAGGCTGTCAAACTTATCCGTTGCCCCTGCCAAAAGCAGTCTGTACTTTCAATCGTGGCACGAATTCTTTCTGCCAATATATGCGCTTCATCTTTACTTTCGCCACAGACAATAATACTCATCTCTTCTCCGCCAACGCGCGCGGCAGTATCATTCTTCCTGCAATTTGCAAGAATCAATGTAGCAACCTTCTTCAATACTTCATCACCTGCCTGGTGCCCAAATCGATCATTTACTTGTTTAAAAAAGTCTAAATCAATTTGAATAATGGCCATTGAGGCACCGGTACGCAGATGCTGCTGAAACTCTTGTTCTAAACGGTTTTTATAATAACGCTTATTGTAAAGCGCCGTTAGGCTATCGGTCAGTGCCAGATCTGTAATCATATGCTCTCGACGACCAATAAAATAACCTAGCAATGAAAACACAATTCCCGTTGCCAAGCTCATATAGACATAGAGTAATAGATCAAAATGTTCACCAGAGAATGGATCACGCCCCGCAAGTTTCTGGACTAGAACCCAACCCGCCGGTGCACCTAACGATAAAGCCAGGCCGTACAAAGCCCTCAGAACCGGTAAGGATACAAAACGGGTGAGCCGGTTTGAGATTTTAGCGTTAGAACTACGTATCATCGTCATTGGATTTGCTCTCCTGGCGGAGCAGGCTCTGCTCCCTTACTTTGAAGGTAGCATGAACTCATGAATTGAAGTCTGACTCTGATCAAGAACCTATTCATCAAATAGTCTTTTCAAGATGCTTGTAAGTTGCTGTAATTAATTTGCCTTATTCCCGCTAGGCTCCTAGGATTAAAGTATAGAATGAATTTTTGAAAGGTCACCAAAGTACTAACATACTTGTCAAAGAACTCATGAATGACTGCCCACCAACCGTGGACGCGAATTGCTGTATTAAGGAGGCGGTTCCGCTCATGTCAAAGCAAGGTAGCTCCTGCCTGATTATTGTCGAGAACGACAAACCTATCGGAATCGTCACAGAGCGTGACATCACCAAACTGTTTTGCACGCTATTGAAAGACGCTCACTACCCAGAACATTCTATTTGTGAAATCATGACTTCTACGCCTGTTTGTGTTCAGGAAGATAGTCTATTTAAAGACGCCTTGATGCTGTCACGTAGTCGAAAACTCCGTCATCTCCCTGTTATTAACAATGCCGGACACTTAGTTGGTGTTGTGACCCAATCTAACCTAGTCGATGTATATGTTCGCTTGATCGACAGGCATGCAGAACTGGAAACTAATGTCGAAGAGCTAAAACTATTGTCACTTGAAGATGCCTTGCTAGGTATCGGCAACCGACGCGCTATGGAGGTTGATCTCACACATACTGAACAGCACGCTCTACGAACCCAGAATAGTTATAGTCTAGCTTTAGTGGATATCGACTTTTTCAAGAAGTATAACGATTACTATGGGCATCAATCAGGAGATGATGCGCTCAGACAAGTTGCTCAAACTGTTAAATCAACGCTGCGCACCTCAGACAGAGTATTTCGCTATGGCGGCGAAGAGCTATTAATTCTGATGCCCGGAAGTATTGGCCAACAAGCCAGAATATGTGCCGAGCGAGTCAGGGCAGCTATCGAGGCATTACAAATCCCTCACATTGAATCAGACAAAGGCGTGCTAACCGTCAGTATTGGTGTCGTGGAATCCAGAGTGGAAGCCTGGCAAGATCTGGTAAAACAGGCTGACAAAGCCCTTTACCAGGCAAAAAGTCAAGGAAGAAATCAGGTTACTGTAGCTGATCAGCTATAAAAGATCGGCCTTAGGTCTTATAGAACCTTATCAAGCGGTATTTTGAGTCTCATGGCCACCTGACTGACCTCCGATACAAATACGATTCCGGCCACTTTCTTTTGCCTGGTACAAAGCACTATCAGCAAACCCCACCAATGATTCACCTTTCTGCCACTCTGGTGGTGCCATGCTTGCCAAGCCAAAACTTGCAGTCATCGGTATTGTTTTGCCTTGATAAGTCATATTTGCGTCTTCAATTGCCCTTCGAAGTTTCTCGGTTTGCAATAGGGCCTCCTCTTGAGTCTGACCGTAGAGAATCGCAATGAATTCTTCACCACCATAACGAGCCACTATATCTGTTTGTCGCTGATACTGTTTCTTCATTAAGCGAGCAATCAGTTTTAAACACTCATCACCCGCCTGGTGGCCATAGGTATCATTTACCTTTTTAAAATGATCGATATCCATCATAACCAAGGTAAGCGGCGTCATGTTTCGGCGACTATTAGCCAAGGATATATCCATTGCTTGATCAAAGAATGGCCGGTTATAAAGTTGAGTCAAACCATCAATCTGGCTCATTAGTTCCAAGCGTTCTTCACGCTCCTTAATGCTTAGACGCATATGCTCCATGGCCCGAGCAACTGTCAGTAATTCATCATGCGTTCCAATCTCAATCGCTTGATCATAATTTCCCATAGCTACACGATCTGCAGCGCCAGTTAATTCACCTATAGCAGAGCTAACAGACTTATATAAACCGACTGACAAGTAGAGCAAAACCAAGGAGAAGAAAGCGACGCTGATATAGAACAAGGATAAGCGCTCAATGCTCTGCTGGTAATTTTTCGCCAATACACGGTCAGTCACCGATAAAACAAGCTGATTATGCGCGTATACTAATTGATACAAGTCGCTTAACTTCGCGTAGAACTCTTGCGGGTCACCTTTAGGAGAGAAGGACTCTATCAAATACTGTGAAAGCAGGTCTTTAGTCTGAACTAAAGCTGATTTAACACCTAATAAGTCTACGGAAGGGTTATCTCTAAATATACCGGCATAGGCTTGTTCCTTCACATCCACATCATCAATTAACTTAGACAGGTTTTGGTAAGCAGCCTCCATCGCGTCAGCACCATGTGACGCCACAAACGCCTGCCCTAAATACAAACTTCCAAACATTCTGACCAAACCTAAGGCATAGGTATATTCCTCACCCTCATTAAGTAGGTTTACGAAGGACAAAATATCGCTTTGACTACTGGAGGCATACAGATAAGAAACTTGCCTTCTCCAGCTATACGCCTGACCGACCATAATATGTGCCTCTTCATAAATCTTATCGACCCTTCCTGCCTCATTTCCGCGAATAAAACCGTCCTTTTCAAACTTTTCCTTAAGACTTAGTAAGTACTTGCTACTAGCGTTAGAACTTAATTTTTCGCTTAGATCCAGAATACGACCATAAGCCCGCTTCTTAACAGCATCAAGCTTTGAAACCAAGAAGGAGTCACTCTTCCAAGAGACAACAACAGTTATATCTCGTATCGTTTCCAAGTCTTCGATAAGTTCTGTTGATTGGCGAAGATAGTTAAAGCCAGAGCGAGTGTGCTGTGCTTGTTCTAGTTGCTGATGCGCATTAAATGCTAACTGCACAGCAAACAGAGCCAAGGGGATCGCGAAAACCGATGAGATCAACATAAACTTACCACGGTAAGTTAATCGATTCATCAGCAAAAATATCGGTTGAATCAGCTTATTCATAGCGAAAAGAAACTGCTTGTTAAGGGCCTTCAATAAGTGTACCAGCATAATTCTGTTTTTCTCTTTCACAACAATATCGTGTAGAAAATCTTTTCCAAAAAGATTATTCTTCAATGAAAAGGGTAAGGTGCTGATACAAGCAGCTTCAATAAGGAAACGTATGCTAGGTCGTAGGTCAAAAACTTTGAGTTTGTTCGGCAAATTGAAGCTGGCTAAGCTTTGTATTTTCGTCTTTCTTTTCGGCAGTTCCGAGCTCAGCCTTGCTCGTGACAAGCACTATATGATTGTCGGTACCGGTGGTGTCACCGGAGTGTATTATCCAACAGGCGGCGCAGTATGCAGGATGATCAATCGTCAACGTTCCGAGCACGGTATACGCTGTGGCGTTGAAAGCACCCAGGGATCATTGTACAACTTACGAAAAGTCAGAGAACTGGACTTGGATATGGCAGTTGTTCAGTCCGACTGGCAATATCACGCAGTACAAGGCAGTGAAGTATTTTCCTCAGAAGGCAGAGACCCAGCGTTACGCTCAGTATTTTCTATTTACTCCGAGCCATTTACTGTCGTCGCACGAAAAGATTCGGGCATCCAAACTTTAAATGACCTGAAAGGTAAACGAATTAATATAGGTAATAAAGGCTCTGGTCATCGTGCCACTATGGAAATTCTCATGCAGGCACTCGGCTGGGGAAGCAGCCTTTTTTCACAAGTATCTGAACTCAGCTCCTCAGATCAATCAAAAGCACTATGCGACAAGCAGTTTGATGCCATGATTTTTATGGCTGGGCATCCTAGCGCCTCGATTAAAGCTGCGACCTCAGATTGCGATAGCATTCTTATTGATGTTGAAGGTTCCGAAGTTAATCAGCTAGTCACTGACAACGCATATTATCACGAAGTCACCATTCCGGCTGGTATGTACCGAGGCAACCCAAATGAAATAAAATCATTTGGCGTAGGTGCGACACTAGTAAGCTCTAAAGATACACCCGACGAGGTTATCTACCAGTTAACCAAGTCAGTATTTGAAAATTTCCTCGAGTTTAAAAAACTTCACCCTGCATTCCATGCTCTCGATAAGACCAAAATGGTTAAAGAAGGCTTATCAGCCCCCTTACATGCCGGAGCAGTTCGCTACTACAAAGAAGTAGGTTTGTTGAATTAGTCAGCTGCCAATATTCTTTCAGTTGTTCTGTGGCCCACTAGAGGGTTAGCACAAGCTTAATCAAGCGCGAAGAAAAAACCTCTGCAAGAGATTAAGACCAGAAACAAAAAAGCACCACTCGAATGAGCAGTGCTTTGCTAGCAAGAAGGGAAAGCCTAACTTAGTGCTTAGGTGCTACTTAGAAAGCAGCGAAATATCTGCCACTCGCAGGAATAGCTCGCGCAGCTGACTCAACAAGGCTAAGCGATTATTCTTCAACGCTTCATCATCGGCCATAACCATGACATCTTCAAAGAACTGGTCAACAACTTTTTGAAGACTTGATAGCTCAGTCAAAGCAGCTTGGTAGTTACCTTGGTCAAACAATGGCGTTACAGTTTTTGCTAGGCTATCTACCTGAGCTGCCAAATCCTTTTCAGCTTGCTCAATCAGCTTACTCTGGTCGACCTGATCTGCCAACTCGCCCTTATTCTTCGCCAGAATATTGGAAACACGCTTATTGGCTGCCGATAAGGCTGAAGCCGCTTCGAGGCCCAAAAAGTTGCTAACCGCTTTGATGCGCTGATCAAAGTCGACCGGACGTGTAGGCCTACGAGCGTTAACCGCTAAGAAGACTTCAGCAGATACATTTTCATCCTGATACCAGGCACGGAAACGTTCCAACATGTAGTTCAATAAGTCTTCTTGGACACTATTGTTTTCCAAGCCTTCGTATTGCTCTAGCGACCAATTAATTAGGTCAACCAGATCAAGATCCAATTGCTCTTCAACAATGATTCGAAGCACACCTAAAGAAGCACGGCGCAAGGCAAATGGGTCTTTAGTACCCGTTGGAGGCTGATTGATACCAAATAGACCAACCAGTGAATCAAGTTTCTCAGCAATAGAAAGTGCACAACCCGTTTTTGTGGTCGGCAAGCTGTCGCCCGCAAACTTAGGCATGTACTGCTCATTCAACGCTAAAGCAACTTCTTTAGATTCTCCATCGTGCACAGCATAATGATAACCCATGGTTCCCTGTAAATCAGAGAACTCTAGAACCATTTCTGTCACCAGGTCAGATTTAGCTAGCTCTCCTGCACGCTCTGCATCGGACGCATTGCCACCAATTGCTGCGCCAATCTTCGCAGCTAGCTTTGATACACGTTCAGTTTTATCGTAAACCGTTCCCAATTTACTCTGGAAGACAATTTTCTTTAACTGCTCACGACGCGAGGCCAAAGTGGACTTCTTATCCGTTTCAAAGAAGAAGGCCGCGTCTGCCAGGCGAGGACGAATAACACGCTCGTTACCCTGAATTACCTGCTGAGGGTCCTTACTTTCGATATTCGCTAGCGTGATGAAGTTTGGTAGCATCTCGCCATTCTTATCCAAAGCATGGAAATACTTCTGATGCTCTTTCATCGAAGAAATCAGTGCTTCTGTCGGCACCTCCAAAAAGCGCTCGTCGAAGCGGCCGACTAAAGGTACGGGCCACTCATTTAGAGACGCGACTTCGTCCAACAAGTCTTCATCAATCACAGCCACACCACCAATACCTTCAGCAGCAGCCGTCACACCCTGACGAACCTTTTCCTTACGCTGATCATAATCTGCAATCACTTTGCCTAGCTCTAACAATAGAACTTCGTAGTCATCTGCTTTAGTAATTTCAATCTCACCCTGACTATGGAAGCGGTGACCGCGAGTCTTTCGACCAGCTGGAATATCCAGAATACTGCCTTCTACAACCTCATCACCGAAAATCATCAATACCCACTGCAGCGGTCGAACGAACTCAACCTTTTGAGCTCCCCAACGCATACGCTTAGGAATAGGCAACTTGTTCAATGACTGGGCAACAATGTCATTCAACAAAGATTTGGTTTCCTGACCTTTCTCTAGCGAGCGGTAAACTAACCATGTTCCTTTCGGCGTTTCCATTTCTTCTAGGTCTTCAGGCTTAATACCTAACGAGCCGGTAAAACCAGTCAAGGCGCGAGAAGGATTCCCTTCAGCATCATAAGCGGCTTTCTTTGACGGGCCTTTCTTTTCAACTGACTTATCAGCTTGCTGCACGTCCAAACCTTTAACTCGAACAGCTAAACGTCTGGGGCTAGCGAAAGCCTTTACCTCAGCATAGTTCAAAGCCGCATCTTTTAAGCCTGCTTCGATACCACTGGTAAAGGAGTCCGAGAGCTTCTTCAGTGCTTTCGGTGGAAGTTCTTCAGTCCCGATTTCAACGAGAAAATCTTGCGTAGACATTATTTCTTGCCTCCTTTGTCCGACTTTGAACCAGCGTTTTCTAAGCTGGCAAGGACTTCTTCACGAATCCCTTCAGGAGCCAGAGGGAAGCCTAATTCTTTACGACTATCAAAATATGCCTGGGCAACGGATCGTGCCAAGCCTCGAACACGCAGTATATAGCGCTGACGTTCAGTGACCGAGATCGCATGGCGGGCATCCAGCATGTTAAATGTGTGGGAAGCCTTAAGCACCAACTCATACGCTGGTAATGGCAAACCCTGGTCAATCATCTTCTGACTTTCAGCTTCACAGGTATCAAACTGTGCAAAAAGCGCATCAGTATTGGCGTGCTCAAAGTTGTAAGTCGACATTTCCACTTCGTTCTGGTGGAAAACATCGCCATAGGTCACATCACCATCTGGCCCATGCGCCCAGATTAAGTCATAAACGCTATCCACACCCTGAAGGTACATCGCGATACGTTCCAAACCGTAGGTAATTTCACCGGTTACCGGGTAACATTCGAGCCCGCCAACCTGTTGGAAGTAGGTGAACTGAGTTACCTCCATACCATTCAACCAGACTTCCCAACCCAAACCCCAGGCGCCTAGTGTAGGAGATTCCCAGTTATCCTCTACAAATCGAATATCGTGGACAGTGGTATCAATACCCATCGCCGCTAATGATTCAAGATAGAGTTCCTGAATATTCAGGGGTGAAGGCTTCATCACCACCTGGAATTGATAGTAATGCTGCAAACGGTTCGGGTTCTCGCCATAGCGACCATCTGTAGGTCGTCGACTTGGCTGAACATAGGCGGCATTCCAGGTCTCGGGCCCTATTGAGCGCAAGAAAGTAGCCGGGTGAAAAGTACCTGCTCCAACTTCCATATCAAGCGGCTGCAGGACTACACAGCCCTTACTCGCCCAGAAGTTTTGCAGGGCCAGAATCAGCCCCTGAAAAGTTTTAACGTCAGGCGCACCTGCACCGACTTCGTTTGCTTGGGTCTCGTTAGACACGATCGTACCACCAGATTCTTATAGAGTGAGAAACAAAAGAGCGGCATTATAACGTAAAACACGCCGCCTTGTAGCGAGATTAGCCCGACTATTGGTTGATATACTTCAAAATTTCAACTACTTGTTCCGGCGTTTCGGTCACCGCCATCGCTGCACCGTCAATTTCTTTCAAAGGATGCGTCAGTTCTGGCGCATGCATCACAATAATCGGCTTACCCTGACCAATCGCAATACCGGCGTCGAATGCTGCATTCCACTGCTTGTATTTTTCACCAAAACGCACCACAACAATGTCAGATTTTTCAATCAGGGTCATCGTACGTAAGGCGTTAATTTTTGCTGCTTTGTGGTCTTTCCAAAAGTTGTTATCTTCCTCTCCAAGAATACGAACACCAACCTCATCACTGGCTTCATGATTGGTAACTGGAGAATAAACGTCTACATCCAAGCCGTTTGATGCTAAACCCGCAACAATCCGCTCACGCCAATCACTATGAATTTCACCAGATAAATAAATGCTGTATTTCATGACAAGTGTCTCCCTAATTTCATATTAATGTTATATATTGTGCTTGTGATTTTATCGGAGTGCGAACTCTAACGAAATGTGATCTATTCAGCAAAATATTGATGTTGAAGCGAATAGATACGTTCACAAAGGACGAGCCCTACAAGGAGGGGGCAGTATATGGCAATTTATGATCACCAGTACGGCGAATTATCTTACTTCCGAGTCTTTCGAGCATGGGGAGGTAAAGAACACCAAGAGTATGTCCGTATCAAACGCAGTCGCAAAGCTGCGTATTCCAAAGCCCAGGAAATCGACGCTCGCTTTGCCAAAGCCCAGAAAGCTTACGGTTTGCAGCAAGCACTCTCTACCGAATATCATATTCGCGAAAAAGGCACGATCCGAGGTTTACGCCGCATTGTCGTTAAACGAAAAGGGCGTGCGCCGGCTGATGTTTTTGAGCTGCGTATTAACGTACCTTGGGAAGATGAAATAAAACGCACCACTATCTCCATAGCCGTCCACGGCGAGGAACAAGCTTTCCGTTTATCTGTAGAGAAGATCTGTGAATGGTATGGACTAAAGCCCCGTTCTGAGGCTGCCAAAGCAATGCAAGAATGTCTTCCTGCTTATCAAGTAAGCGCTGAAGAAGAAAGCAAACATCAAGAAACTGCAGCAATTTCTGAGCTTGTCGTTAAGAAAGCAAAAGATGAGTTTTCGAATATTACTGACGGTCTAATGAAAGGCCTGAAGCGATTTACCGCTTAAGTTGATAGAGTACGCACGATACAGCTGAAATGCTGTGTCGTGTCAACTGCACTATCTAAGCACCTTCCCCGTTATAGGCTAAGCAATCTTGCCGGTTACACGAACCCGCTTACTGCCCTTTTCTTTCTTTGTTTCAGTTTTCGCTTTTGCTGCCGCTGCACGTTGATCAATGATATTCTTCAGCGCAATGATTAAACCCATTCCAACAAACGCTCCCGGAGGCAAAATAGCAAACAGGAAGTTAGGGTAATCTTCGAAAACCTGAATTTCCCAAGCCAGAGCCATATCACCAAAGATCAGGTTCATTCCGGTAAACAGGGTTCCTTGACCAATGAGTTCACGCATGGCGCCCAGCAATACCAATACCACGGTAAAGCCTACTCCCATCATCAAACCATCTGTTGCGGCTGGCAATACAGGGTTCTTACATGCATATGCATCGGCTCGACCTAAGATTGCGCAGTTAGTCACGATTAATGGGATAAAGATTCCAAGAATTTCATACAATTCATAAGTGAAGGCTTGCATCAATAACTCAGCACAAGTCACTAGCGAAGCAATAATCATCACAAAAGCAGGTAGTCTGACTGAATCTCTCACATAGTTTCGAATCAACGAGACCGATACATTAGACCCAAGCAAAACCAAGGTTGTCGCCAACCCCAAACCTAAAGCATTAACTACTGTGCCGGTTACAGCCAATAAAGGGCACAAACCCAGTAGCTGAACCAAGGCTGGGTTATTGTCCCACAAGCCATTCTTAACTAGTTTGTTGAACTCGCCACTGCTAACAAAGCTTTGCTTCGCACCTTCGCTTTGTTCCGGTATTAAATCTGCGCTATTTTCTGCTGCTGCCATTATTGTGCCTCACCTGCTGCAGTATCAGTTCCCGACTTAGAACTCATTGCCTGATCCAGAATCCGATCTTTGTTCTCACTAAAGTAGATCAGCGCTTTATGCACCGCACTGACTATCGCACGAGGTGTAATGGTTGCACCTGTTAACTGATCAAAGTCTCCACCATCTTTCTTCACTTGCCACTGAGTTTCAGTCAAGTTCGCCAAAGACTTGCCGTTGAAGGATAAAACCCAATCAGACTTCTTCAAGTCGATTTTATCACCTAAGCCCGGCGTCTCTTTATGCTCTATCACTCTCACACCCTTAAGCTCCCCCGACATATCAATACTCATAATCAAACGTATAGGGCCTGTATATCCATCAGGCGCCACAACAGGCAATATTAGGTGGGTAGGAAGCTGATCTTTTAAAGCGATGAATGCCTCTACTGGTTCAATAGTCCCCAAGGCTTCAGATGGAGCTAGTGTAAAGGCATCATCGAGTAATTCATTATCGAACTCAGAAAGTGGCACAATCTGCAATAAGGCCTTTGACCTTGCTTGCTTCACCTGCTCTGCAATTTTCTCTTTCGTCCCCTGTTGGGTAAAGGCAATTAAACCGGCAGTAATAATTGCGAACAAACCCAGCCCCCACGCAGACCGAAGTATCGACAAGCCCAGGGTGTCTATCGTTTCAGAAAGCGGTTCGCCCAGCTCTTCTCGTTCGTCAGTTGGATTAAGCTTATCAGTCATCTCTTAAGCCTCCTCTTTCTGCTTGGCGCCGCGTTTTGCCGACTCATAGCCATAAGTTCTTGGCTGCGTATAAACATCAATCAGGGGTGCTGCAAAATTCATCAATAGCACAGCGAAAGCAAAGGCATCAGGGTATGCACCATAAACGCGAATAATATAGGTCAGTAAACCGATACCAATACCAAAAATCAAACGGCCACGAGTCGTGGTACATGAGGTAACGGGATCCGTTGCTATAAAGAAAGCTCCCAGCATGGTCGCACCAGACAGCATATGCAGGCTAAGCGGTGCGAACTGGTCTGCATCATAGCCCAAGACAAGCGCTGGCAAGGCCAAGCCAAGGATTACTCCCAAAGGCGTCTGCCAAGGTATGATCTTTTTCACAAGTAACACCAGGCCACCTGCCAGGAACATCAGATTTACCCATTCCCAACCCAAGGAAAATCCGGCACCAAATACCGGATTTTGCAGAACGACATCCGCAGTAGAGTGTGCAATTTCATGCTTATAGACATCCAAAGGCGTCGCCCCACTATAACCATCTGCTATGGTACCACCCCATATTGCATCAAGCGTTGCTCCCAGCGTTGCTGGAGAGTCCAATAAAGTCTGCGGTGTTGCCCAATTGGTCGTCATCGCTACAGGAAAAGATACCAGCACCAAAGCATAACCCACCATTGCCGGGTTAAAGGGGTTATACCCCATTCCTCCGTATAAGTGCTTGGCAAAAACAATAGCAAATGCTGTCGCTACCAAAGATACCCACCAAGGCGCAAAAGGAGGCAGAGCAATCCCCAGCAACACTGCTGTTACAAGCGCACTGTAGT
>NZ_LWEY01001811.1:0-1485 GCF_001634935.1 Oleiphilus sp. HI0043
GAACTTAAACATGCACTAAGTTACTTACATGCTCCACCAACCGAAGCCGACCAACTCGCTTTGCTAGAAGGGCGGCATTTATGTCAGCAACGCCTTATTGTTGAAGAATTACTCGGGCATCACTTAAGTCTGTTAAAACTCCGCAAAGGCGTACAAAGTCACCAAGCCTTGCCTTGCCAGAATAATAGCCAGCTAGGCACTCAACTGCTTGAGCAGCTCCCCTTTGAACTAACCGGTGCACAAAAAAAAGTGTGCAGCGACGTCGACCATGACCTAGGCCAAGCCTTCCCCATGCTACGATTGGTACAAGGCGATGTCGGCTCAGGTAAGACCATCGTTGCGGCCTTGGCAGCCTTAAAGGTTGTAGAGTCGGGTGCTCAAGTCGCTTTAATGGCTCCCACTGAAATTCTTGCCGAGCAACATCTATTGAACTTCAGTCAGTGGTTTGCCGAGCTTAAGCTTCCTGATGGCAACTCGATAGAAATCGCATGGCTAAGTGGTAAGTCAAAGGGCAAGACCCGAGCAGCCGCCTTGGGAAAAATCGCATCGGGTAATGCTCAAGTCGTCATCGGCACACATGCTTTGTTTCAAGATGAAGTGAAGTTTTCACGCTTGGCCCTGGCGATTATCGACGAGCAACACCGCTTTGGTGTTCACCAGCGTTTATCCTTAAAAAACAAAGGGCAAGACTCCGGTTTGGTGCCACATCAGCTCATTATGACCGCCACGCCCATACCCCGGACATTGGCAATGAGCGCCTACGCCGACCTCGACACCTCGGTAATCGATGAACTCCCCCCAGGCAGACAAAAAATAGAAACCTTTGCCATTCCAGATAGTCGACGCTCCGAAATGGTTGAACGGGTTAGAAAATCTTGTGAAGCCGGCTGTCAGGCCTATTGGGTTTGCACTCTTATAGAAGAATCTGAAGCCCTGCAGTGTCAGGCTGCAGAGGAAAGCCTGGCCTGGTTACAAGCTCAGCTAGGAGGTTTGGTTGTCGCCTTGGTTCATGGGCGAATGAAGGCTCAGGATAAAAGCCTAATCATGGATCAGTTCAAAGAAGGGCGTATTGATGTATTGGTTGCTACGACTGTTATTGAAGTCGGTGTGGACGTTCCCAATGCGAACCTTATCGTTATTGAAAACCCTGAGCGCTTAGGGCTCGCCCAGCTACATCAGTTGCGCGGCCGCGTAGGAAGGGGCGCTTTAAAAAGCTATTGTGCGCTAATGTACCACCCACCTCTATCCGCCAATGGCAAAGAGCGCTTAAGTGTAATGCGCGAAAGTAACGATGGCTTTGTCATTGCCGAGAAAGATCTGGAGTTAAGAGGCCCTGGTGAAGTTCTGGGTACCCGGCAAACCGGTATGGTCGAATTTCGGATTGCAGACCTTCAACGTGACCAAAATTGGCTTCCTGAAGTCAAAACCATGGCTGCACAAGTGTTTGAGGACTCCAAGCTCAGTGAACTATTGATTCGTCGATGG
>NZ_LWEY01001812.1:0-712 GCF_001634935.1 Oleiphilus sp. HI0043
TTTTTAATGCTAGTAACAAAGTAGGAAGAATTGAATTTAAGGCTTGTAGCAGGCGCTCATAAATACCCGTAATAAAAGCAATAGTGCCACCACTAACACCCGGCACAATATCAGCGGCACCCATCAACACTCCCTTTATAAAAACCCATCCATCTATTTTCACATCTACCTCTTTATGGTGCCGTTTTGTATCTTAAATTTATTAGCGAATCGTTCCTGGAAGAAAGGGTACGAACATCGCAGGCTCAATTATCTTTTGTTCATAACTTGAGCCTTTTCTTGTGACAATAGTTAAGCTTTGTTGAGCATCTCCCAAAGGCAAAATCATCCGCCCGCCCTCTTTTAACTGACGAACCAGCTCCAATGGAATTTCTGTGGGCGCCGCCGTCATAATCACTGCGTCATACAAACCACGCTCCGGCCAGCCTATCCCGCCATCGGCATGACGAGTACTGATATTATTCAAGCCTAGCAGCTTAAAGCGTTGAACCGCTTTTTCTAACAGAGGATTAATTCTCTCAACACTATAGACCTCACCCACCAACTGAGCCAAGACCGCCGCCTGATACCCAGAGCCGGTGCCAAGTTCAAGAACTCTACGCGGCGCCGTTTGCAGCAACAACTCAGTCATTCTCGCAACAATATAAGGTTGGGAAATAGTTTGGTTGTGCCCAATCGGTAAAGCTGTATCTTCATAAGCCCGATGAGATAG
>NZ_LWEY01001813.1:0-807 GCF_001634935.1 Oleiphilus sp. HI0043
CGTTGGGGTGCCAGATAATCGCAGGAATCGATGTCAGCAAAGCAGAGGATGTGGCTAGACTAGGTGTTGAGCTTCAAGGTGTGAAATTAGACCTTCTTATTAATAACGCCGGAATTCTTCGAGATGAGGTATTGGGGCATATCGACTATGATCAGCTCGAAGAGCAGTTTCGCGTGAATGCATTAGGCCCCTTGCGAGTAACAGAGGCGCTTCTCGGCAATTTGGATAGTGGTGGTAAGGTTGCCATCATCACCAGTAGAATGGGATCCATAGCTGATAATAGCAGTGGCGGTCGCTATGGCTACCGCATGTCTAAGTGTGCCTTAAATATCGCCTCAGTTTCTCTCGCGATGGATCTAGAAGATCAAGGTATTGCTGTCGGAGTCTTCCACCCGGGTCTAGTGGGTACTGAAATGATAGGAGGCTATGGCGACATTACCCCTGATCAAGCTGCTGAGCGTTTAGCTCAGAGAGTAGATGAGTTGAATCTTACGAATACTGGTACGTTCTGGCATTCAAATGGGGATGTTCTGCCTTGGTAGCTAAGTGAGGTTTAACTGACACTTTTTAATCAAACCTCGTGAGGTGGAAATGCAGTTGTTGGGTGATATTCAAAATAAGTTAGAGCGAGATTTTGGCAAGCAGTGGTTGCTGGCCAAAGATGAAATTGAGGCCTTGTTTGTTAAAACAAATTGGCGTGTAACAAATCGAATTGTACGTGCGGCCATCTATGTCGCGGACGGAGACTTCGATGAGTTAAGTCGATCTATAGAGCGTGTCCTATCAGATTATAAAGATCTTTTATGG
>NZ_LWEY01001814.1:0-1096 GCF_001634935.1 Oleiphilus sp. HI0043
AGGAACGAGTTCATACCGTAATTCGCTACAGGGCGCACAATCACACCAAGCTTCAACAAGCGCTGATAAATTTCCATAGCATCAACACCCGTATCAAAGGTAATAAAGTTACCTTTTGACGGAATAAATTCTAGCCCGAGATGCTCAAGAGCAAGCGCCATCTGACACATCCCTTGAGCATTACACTCAACACTAGCCTTTAGGTAGGCATCATCTCTTAAAACAGCAGCTGCTGCGGCTAATGCTAAAGAATTGACATTAAACGGGTGCCGTACACGATTAAGGATATTCGCGATACCCGGATGAGAGACAGCATAGCCCACACGCAAAGAAGCCAACCCCCAAGCTTTGGAAAAGGTTCTAGTAACAATCAGATTTGTGTGCTTTTCGACAAGACCGATACCATCCGGAAAGTCTTCATCGGAAATGTATTCACAATAAGCTTCATCCAAAACAACAATCACTCGTTCCGGCACCTTGGCTAGAAACTCAAGCAAAAGATCTTTATTGATCGATGTCCCCGTTGGGTTATTCGGGTTAGCAATAAATATTAGTTTGGTTTTCTCAGAAATTCGCTCATACATTGCATCAAGGTCATGACCCCAATCTTTTGAGGGAGCTACAACAGCTTTAGCACCTACAGCCTGACAGGATATCGCATAAACTGCGAAGGCATATTCAGAGAAAATTACTTCAGAATCTCGATCAGAAAAACAACGAGTAATAATATCCAACAAGTCATTTGAGCCGTTGCCAAGCGTCATGCTCTCAAGGCTGATGTCATGCCCTTGAAATGACAGATACTCTTTTAAGGCATACTTTAGTTTATAGCCATTGCCATCAGGGTAACGACTTCCCTCAGCGAGCTCAGCTGAAATGGCTTGTTTTGCCAATTCACTCATACCCAGAGGATTTTCATTACTTGCCAGCTTTACAATATCGCTAATACCCAACTCTCGTTCTAGCTCGTCAATGGGTTTTCCGGGTTGATAAGGATGCAAAGCCTGGACAGGCGCTACAGCCAAACCTGAAAGCTGGTCAGATTTTTTCACTAGAGCACACCCACCGGGTAAGAACCGAGATGTTTAATTTCTAC
>NZ_LWEY01001815.1:0-934 GCF_001634935.1 Oleiphilus sp. HI0043
CCAAATAACGACCCCGTAATAGACTGGATGATCGAAAGTGGGCGTAACCGTAACTTTGATATTCAAAGCTTCAGTAAGTATCAATTAAAAGAGATGCTCGAGTTTATCAAGGGGGGCGGTGAGGTTTGGTATGCTCCTGATCAGGATTTCGGTAAACGCTGTGACCTATTTGTTCCTTTCTTTGGTGTTAGTACGGGTTGTATCTCTACACCAAGTTGGATTGCGCGTGAAACGGGAGCGACTGTTTTGCATGTCGCACCGTTTAGGCTACCAAATGGTCAATATGAAGTCATTTTCTCACCCGTTTTTGAAGGTTTTGGTGAGGACCCGCAAAAGGATGCGCAGCTTTGGAATCAGGCGCTAGAGGCAGCAATTAAGCGTCATCCTGAACAATATCTATGGCAGCATAAGCGCTTCAAAACCCGTCCTGATGGAGAAGGGCCAGTTTATCAGTAGTTGCCGCTATGAATAGGTATTGTGGAGTTCTGCGTATTCAAAACAAAGCTCTAGCCAATTTCGTATGCCAGGGCTTAGGTATTTGTCCTTATGTGTGATGATATAAAATTTTCGTTTGAAATCTCTCTGTGGTGTTTTTAAGGCAATTAGCGATGAGCGTTTGAAAGCATCGTTTAAGGTAACTTTCGACAAACACCCAATCCCCATACCTGACTCTACTGCCCGTTTGATGGCTTCGGTATGTTGAAGTTCGAGTTCAATATTAAGTTCATGAAGCACTCCCTGCATTGCGTTATCGAATGCTTGCCGTGTTCCTGAACCTGCCTCTCTCAGAATCCATTTTGCTTTGCTTAGCTGTTGGTCACTAACGTATGAAAGCGTACTTAGCTCAGATTTCGGGTCGCAGAAGACCACTAACTCATCATCCATCCAAGGCCTAATGTTTAAGTCGGGGTGAGACACCTCGCCTTCGATTAGC
>NZ_LWEY01001816.1:0-738 GCF_001634935.1 Oleiphilus sp. HI0043
TTTGCATGTTTTAAAGTGAACAAAAATGACTTGCTTCTAAATTTAGTCGTTTTTTGTACAACAATTTGGCATAATGGCGCCCCAAATTTTTCCAGGCTCTGTTTTAGAAAAAGCTAAAACGTAGTCAAACTTAACCCAAGTGAGGTCGAAGTGAGTAACACTTATGTTGATCTAAGCTCAGCCGTATTGGTAGAGCACGCACTTGAGCGCAAAGAAGGCAGCTTGGCTGCTAATGGTTCTTTAGTCGTTACCACCGGCAAAAGAACAGGACGCTCTCCTATGGACCGCTATATTGTTGATGAGCCGAGTACTTCGGATGCAATCGGCTGGGGTCCAATTAACCGACCATTCGACCCTGAAAAGTTCGATGCTTTGTGGGAACGAGTCGAGGCGTATTTGGCTGAGCGAGATAGCTATCTTTCTCACCTTCACGTGGGTGCAGATGCTGATCACTATCTACCTGTTAAGGTTGCAACAGAAACTGCTTGGCAGAACCTGTTTGGTCGCAATCTGTTTATCCGCCCTGAGCAATATAACCAGGCCGATAAGCAAGAATGGGAAATCCTAAACGTTGCAAGCTTTGAGTGTGTACCTGAGCGTGACGGTACTAATAGTGACGGTACAGTAATCATCAACTTCGCCAAGCGTCGCGTTTTGCTTGCAGGTATGCGTTATGCGGGTGAAATGAAGAAAGCAATGTTCTCTGTTCAGAACTTCTTGTTGCCAGAGAAAGACGTA
>NZ_LWEY01001817.1:0-1933 GCF_001634935.1 Oleiphilus sp. HI0043
GAGAATATAAATCTAAGATCGGACACTTATACCGAGATTCAAAATCATCCCGAACTGCTTTCAACAAAGTCATTGACGTACTGAGTATTGCCTTCGGCCGATGCCTAAACGGGATCATTGAAAGTTCTGACAAAGATATTGGGTCGCCAGAGATAAGGTCTGGTTTGTTGAGGTCGATGTAAAGCTCCCGATCATCAGGACTACCCCAATCGTTTGGATGAAAATTTAACTTCAACAACGCTTTATTGTTCAGATAGGGAGACACAGACGCATAAGTGAAACAACTCTCTTGAAACCCTGCCAAGATAACAGCGAGATCACTTCGGAACTCTCCCGTATCCACGTAATTCCACAATAGAGCTTTCTTATGATAAGCGCTGTATCTTGCTGCGACGATGGGATGAGATGGTATCGTTAACGCGTGCCCAGTTGTACCGGATGTTTCATAAGCAATTATCCGATCAAGAGGCAAATGATCAGGCACAAAATCAGTGATACTTACACTCAAATCTGAACGATCAATTGTTGGATAGTCTTCGAATCTTTGGACGCTTTTATCGTAATGTTTATAGAAAGGAACACTCTCAAGGCATTTTCCTAGAAAAGGATCGATCCATTTATTTTCGCCGGCGCAGGCTGAAGCATTAAGATTGGTTTCTTCACGGGTAAAATGACCTAATTCGTCTAGCTCATGTTGAGCCAGATGATGACCTGATTGATTCCTGAATATTGGCGCATGAGGCTGATCAACCAAGTGCTTAAGACGAGCACTTCCAGACTCGTCTAAATTTGGCATACGCTCATAATCATTCCAGGGCGCTGCTTGCATGATTATTCCCGTGTCATCTTGTCAGCCGCTTCTTTGGCTTTTTGTTTAGCTAAAGCAACTCGAAGATCGTGAGCTCTTTGCTCTGCTACTTTCGCGGCTTTGAGAACCTTCATTCTTTCCAGCGAGCTAACCGCTTGTAATCTATCTTCAGCTTGGTTGTTTGTCTCTCCTTTTGGTCGCAGGTTTATGGAAGACAGTACAACTCGAATAAACTCTTCTCTTCTATCAACATCATTGATGTATACCTTGTTGGTTCCAGCTTGGGCCAGTTCTTTAGCTGTGTTTTCAAAGGCATCCAACAGAAGAGCCAGTTCAAACCTAAAGCCCTTAAAGCTGTTATCCATTAAAAAATACGCGATCAACATCGTTGCGCGATACCAATCACATTGCTCATAAGGCCGTTTAAAACGAGTGAGTTCTGATGCTCGCACTGAGGTGCTTAAATCATATAGAGCATCATGAACTAGAGCATAAAAGTAAGGTGGTAATTGAGGGTTTAACAATTCTTTAGGGAACTCGGTTAGCCGATGGTGCAATACGTTGATATCGGGGCCTTCGGCACTACCATTGCTACGAGTTATGAGTTGAGTCATTATTCTGCTCCCTCATAGTGTTTTCTGCTAAATGCCCGAGCAAAATCAGTCATCGCTTCCCAAGACGTCACCGGGAATATATCCCAACCTTGTTGAGCCTCGGCTTGCTTTAAAGCGGCATCATGGTCCGCCATCCATTTATTGTTAGGTGGCAAGGGATAATCCCAGTGTAAATTTAACACCATCGTACCGCCGCCCTTTGCATTCTCTAATGCCTGCTTAGATATACCCCAGCCTGAGTTACCTTTTTCATCCGTGTCAAAAAGTGTTGTGACGCCATCATCCGACAAAATCACAATATGGGAGTTTCTAGTCCTTGGTTTCTCTATGTGGGTCTTTCTTAGAATATGTATCGGGAATGCTGTTGCGCCGCCCAAGTAGTCAGTCAAAACATTGAGAATTAACTCTTCGTTCCTTACAAAGCCATTGGTGGTTTTGAACTGCCTTGCGCCACTCCATAAAGTGACTTGAACTGCAGCACCGGCTCTCAGTGCTGACAAGCATAGAATAG
>NZ_LWEY01001818.1:0-1494 GCF_001634935.1 Oleiphilus sp. HI0043
AGTAATACTAATACTCACTTTTATTTTATCGCCAACTTCTAAGGTCGAAGCGGTCATTTTGATAATGCCTTGTTCGGTAAACTTTTCTGCATTGCTGACTAGATTCGAAACGATTTGCTTAATTCTATTCGGGTCACCTTTTAAATACTGATGAGAAATGTCTGTGCACTGGAGTTCAAGCTTGACGCCTTTCTTTTCAACAGTCCCTTTCCATAAGCTTTCTTGGTGACGAAGAAGCTCAGAAAGGTCAAAATCGATATATTCGAGTTTTAGCTTGCCAGCTTCTATTTTCGAAATATCTAATATTTCGTTTAGTAGTGACAGTAAGGATTCTGCGCTAGAAAGAGATAGTTCAGCCTGATCTCGCTGCTGTTCGCTTAGATCGCTACCTAGTAGCAAGTGGAGCATACCCATAATGCCGTTCATGGGAGTTCTGATCTCGTGGCTCATGCTGGCTAAAAACTCGCTTTTAGCAACGTCTGCAGCCACGGCTTTTTGTTTTGCATCTACAAGGTCTTGATGAGCCCCTACCTCGGCATCAATGTCCTGCACTGAACCATACAAACGAAGGCAGACTCCATCTTCAAACTCTGCTTCACCGGTACTAGTGATCCAAATATGATGGCCTTTATGTGTTTTTACTTTTAACTGTTCAGCCCAAGGCGTGCCGGATCTGATGGCTTCGAGTTGGAGTGCTTCAAGTTTCCCCATGCTTTGTTCGGGATAGAATTGCTTGATAGAGTCGGGCGTGGGAGTGAAGCTATCGTCTACCTCAAATATCTCTCTCGTTTTTGACGACCAGGTTAGCACTTTACTTTGAATGTCATATTCCCATGCGCCTATTCGTGCCTGGCTGCTCATTGCTTCTAGTAGACTACTCTGTCGCTTAAGCATGCTCGTACGTTTGCTGACAATGTCTTCAAGATTTGAGTTAAGCGAAAGCAAGTTGTTTTTCGATTTATCAAGACGCTTTTTAAGTGATGTGAATACATTATCTAAGCGCCGTAATTCACGGCTATCAAGCCCGGGGTGTGAGAGTTCAGCAGATAGAGTTGGCCTATCGTCATGTATGTTGTCAAAGTCAGTTGTTTCCATCTTAATCAGAAACTTATCAAGTGCTTTAACTAGAAACTTGTTAAACGCCCACAGAAAGAGTATCCATAGCACAATTGACTTAATAACAGCGTTCACCAAAATGAATAGAAAATTGTGTTTAACTTGGTCTATTACTATGTCTCTGCTTGAAAACAAGTAAAGTGTACCCATTTTACGTCCATCGTAGCTCACCTCGAATTCTTGATAGAACTTATTTGCCCAGCTGTCTTTATCTACGTTCTCTTTGGGGCTATTTCCATCGACGAAAATCTGTTTCGATTCTGAATCTATCAGCAGGATTCCTGAAATATCGGCAAGCCCTAATACCCCCTGGAGCGTAGCTTCAAGTTGCTCCATATCATAATTCCACCAAGCTGTGGCAATAGACTTTCCAAAGAT
>NZ_LWEY01001819.1:0-910 GCF_001634935.1 Oleiphilus sp. HI0043
GTTCTCGCTTGATTATACATATGATTCTGGAACGATGGTGTATAGCAGTGTCAAACGCGGTTTCAAAAGCGGCGGTTACAACATGACGGATGCTTCGCCAGAGTATTCTCCCGAGAAGGTTTGGTCCTACGAAATAGGTAGTAAGTTCCAGCTATTAGATAAAAAACTACATTCAAACATAGCTTTATTTTATAGCGACTATCAGGACTTGCAGGTATCAGAGTTTACAAGTCCAGGTGTATTGAATGTTTCTAATGCTGCAGAAGCGAATATTTTTGGACTTGAGATTGAAAATAAGTGGATGCCAACCTATAACCTGGCGATAGAAATGAATTATGCGTTTTTGAATGCAGAATATGATAATTATATCATTCCGCCAGTTGTAAACGCTGATAGCTCGATTGCTCAGCCTGAACAGGATGCTTCTGGGGATGATATGGTTGCATCTCCAGCTCATAAAGTTAGTTTGGCTGGCCAGTACTTTCATGACTTGCCAAGTGGTACGTTAAGTTACCGCTTGGAGTATGCGTGGCAGGATGAGCAGTACTTTACTGCGCCGAACCATGAAACCTCTTATCAGGGGGCTTATGCTTTAGTGAATGCGAGGTTCGGTTATGAGAGTGCAGATGAAATGTGGGAAGCAGAAGTTTACGTTGAAAACCTAACGAATAAAGCGTATTCAACTTCCACTCGAGAGTTTCCTGGTAGCCCTTTAAGCCTGGATAGTGTCGGTGTAACCAAAGACATCAACCCACCAAGAACCTTTGGTTTGCGTTTAGTTCGCAACTTCTAAACGTAATGAAATCAAAAAAAGCCTCATATGAGGCTTTTTGTATGTATGGGAATAATCCGAAGTAGACAAGGCGGGGCCGCCTACAAAAATCTCACACAAACTCATGCTTCCGACGAT
>NZ_LWEY01001820.1:0-620 GCF_001634935.1 Oleiphilus sp. HI0043
TTCATCAATATAGTTAAGACGAAGCGGGTTGATGTCGTGAAGCGGCTTAAACTCGCTTGATTTGTCCCACCAGCGACTAGCCAGTGCTTCGAATTTAGCGATTTCATTTGGATCGACGTTTTTTGCGGCTGTTTGGCTCATGTTTCTCTATTCGTGTGTTATAAATATTTCTAGAAGGCGTTTATTGTCAGCTTTCTGTCGACGAGCGAATTTTAGCTGCCCAGCTCTTGGCTTTAACAATAATTTCCTGCGTGTCCATATATTTTAGTTCGCCTTCTTCAAGAAGGAGTTTTCCGTTTACCCAGTTATGGCTTACTTGGTTGGACGCGACTGAGTATACAATATCTGAGATTGGATCAAAGCTCGGTTGGCTATTTAATGCATCCATTTTGATGGCAATCAAATCTGCTGCTTTGCCTATCTCTAGTGAACCAGTAATTTCTTCGATGCCTAAGGCTGCAGCGCCATTGATGGTTGCCATCTCGATTGCACTGGCTGCATCGATCGCGCTTGCGTCTTTTGCGACTGCCTTTGCAAGCAGGGCGGCGGTACGCATTTCGCCAAACATATCGAGGTCATTGTTACTGGCCGCACCATCGGTACCCAGGGCAACATTAACG
>NZ_LWEY01001821.1:0-28225 GCF_001634935.1 Oleiphilus sp. HI0043
CTCTCATCACACGGTGATGATAACGCCCTAGAGGAAAAGCTTGAAAAGCTAACTCAAGAAATTGAGGAATCTAAAGATCGTCTAAGTAAAAAAATAAACCGTCCGGTTTCAATCAAATACCCGCCTCAGCTACCTGTCTCCCAAAAAGTTGACGACATTAGCAAGGCAATAAAGGATAACCAGGTTGTAATTGTTGCTGGTGAAACCGGATCAGGTAAAACGACTCAGCTGCCAAAAGCCTGTCTTCAAGCGGGGCTTGGAAGGAAGGGCCTTATCGGCCACACTCAGCCAAGGCGTCTCGCTGCACGCACCGTTTCGACGAGATTAGCGGAAGAGCTAAATTCCCCGCTTGGTGATCTGGTTGGCTATCAAGTTCGTTTTACCGATCAAGTTAGTGATAGTACGCTAATAAAGGTCATGACGGATGGTATTCTCTTAAATGAAATCAAGTTTGACCGTTACTTAAATCGTTATGAAGTTATTATTATTGATGAGGCGCATGAGCGTAGTTTAAATATTGATTTCTTACTCGGTTACTTAAAACGCGTTCTGCTGAAAAGACCTGAATTAAAACTCATTATTACCTCTGCCACGATCGACGTAGACCGGTTCTCGGAGTTCTTTACTGGCGCGCCAATATTTTCTGTTTCAGGGCGAAGTTATCCGGTTGACGTGAATTACCGCCCATCTATTGGTGCAGATGTACAAGAGTTATCTCTTGGTGAGCAGATAGCTACAGTGGTCGAGGAGATTCAAGACGAAGAACGCCAACGCTCTTGGCAAGTTGGCGATGTTTTGGTTTTCTTACCTGGCGAGCGAGAGATCAGAGAGATCGCCAAGACCCTTAATGATTATGAATGGCGTGACACCGAGATACTGCCCTTATATGCCAGGTTAAGTACCAAAGACCAGAGCAGGGTGTTTCAACCTCACTCTGGCAGACGAATCATCCTTTCTACTAATGTCGCTGAGACCTCAATTACAGTGCCTGGTATCCGCTATGTAATTGACCCCGGTACCGTGCGGATTTCCCGCTATTCGTATCGCTCAAAATTACAGCGTTTGCCTATCGAGTCAATCTCCCAAGCGAGTGCAAATCAACGAAAGGGTCGTTGTGGGCGGATTGCTGAAGGTATTTGTTATCGACTTTACAGTGAAGACGACTTTATTTCACGACCTGAGTTTACCGATCCGGAAATACAGCGCACCAATCTAGCGGCTGTTATTCTTAAAATGATCGACTCCGGACTCGGGGCAGTGAAAGACTTTCAGTTTATTGATCCACCTGACTCTCGTCTTTTAAATGATGGCTATAAACTACTATTTGAGTTGCAGGCCGTCGATGAAAACAACCGCTTAACAGCGTTGGGCAAGAAACTTGCGACGCTTCCCACAGACCCTCGTTTAGGACGCATGCTGCTTAGCGCTCAGGACTTAAACGCAGTAAAAGAAGTGCTGATTATTGTTAGCGGCTTAAGCATACAAGATCCTCGTGAGCGCCCTGCAGATAAGCAGCAAGCAGCTGACCAGGCTCATGCGGAATATAAAGACCCTGAATCAGATTTCCTTTCTTTTTTGCGGTTGTGGGAATTCTTTGAAGATAAACGCCAGGAGCTAAGCAATAATCAATTAAAGCGCTTTTGCCAGAAAAACTTCCTATCCGCTGTGCGTATGAGGGAGTGGCGCGAGATACATAGACAACTATTACTCGTTTTAAAAAGCATCGGCATCAAGGAAAATGATAGCGAGGCTTCTTATGACTCTATTCATAAGGCTTTATTGAGCGGCTTGCTTGGCAATATCGGTAAACATGAAGAAAAACGCGAGTATCAAGGGTGTCGAAATCGACGTTTCCACTTATTTCCCGGGTCTGGCGTAAACAAAAAGCGCCCTAAATGGTTATTTGCCGCTGAAATCGTGGAAACTCAACAAGTCTATTCCAGATATAACGCAAGGCTCGATCCTGCATGGATAGAACCGCTTGCAAAGCATTTGGTAAAACGTTCTTATGCCGAACCTCATTGGGAAGCCAAAAGGGCACAAATAATTGCCAAAGAAAAGGTGACCTTATACGGACTTGAAATTGTCTCTCAGCGCCCAGTTAACTACAGCCAGATTGACCCAGGAGTTTGCCGTGAAATATTTATTCGCACCGGACTCATAGAGAGAGAGTTTCGCACCAAAAATAAGGCTATCGCTCATAACTTAAAGCTTATTGATGAAGTGGAATCGATTGAAGACCGCACGCGTCGTAAAGATGTCCTGGTCGATGATGAGGTGATATACGGACTTTACGATAAGGCTTTACCTGAACACATTGTGAGTGGTGCTGCATTTGAAAAGTGGGCAAAAAAAGCAAGCGAAGCTGACTCAAAGCTAATACGGTTTACAAAAGGTCAGCTGCGCAGCGAAAATGCGGATTCATTCGATCCGGGCCTATATCCTGAACATATTGAAAATAATGGCATACGCTTTCCTCTGAGTTACCAGTTCAAACCCGGCGCTGAAGATGATGGTGTAAATATCTCGGTGCCAATTAATGCAATAAAACAGCTAACTGTAGATAAACTCGAGAAGATAGTTCCTGGCTTGCTTCGTGAAAAATGCATCCACCTGATCAAAACGCTTCCCAGAACTTTGCGAAAGCACTTTGTTCCTGTGCCGGATGTTGTAGACAAGATACTGCCAAAGGTTGAAGCTAGTTCACGCCCTTTGCTTGAGATTCTTAGTGATGAGCTAAAAATTATAGGCAGCATATCTATTCCTATTGAGGCCTGGAATCTTGAGTCACTAGACAGTCACCTGCGCTTTAACATTAAAGTGCTGGATGAGCGAGGCCGGCTGATTAACCAGGGTAGGGACCTCGTTAAGCTTTCGCAAAAAGTTGAGCATTTGGCAAAAAACGCCGCAAAACTGGAAGAGAACCGACCTGAAAAACAAGTTGATATTACTGCCTGGGACTTTGGCGAGCTCAAACAATCCCAGATAATAAAACAAGCGGGTATTGAAATGATGCAATACCCGGCGCTTCAAGATTGTGGAGCACACATCAGGCTCATTCATTGTAATGATAAGCTAGGTGCCGAGGCGATTACGCGAATTGGAATTGCGCGATTACTAAGCTTTGAGCTCCAAGGTATTCGCTCGCAATTCAAAAAAGCGATTAAAAACTACCAAAAGCTAGGCTTGCTTTATGCACCTGTCGGGCAAGCCAGCGCACTTTATGATGACTTTCTGATTGCGGCAATATGTTTGCACTTCCTTAATGGAGAGCTTCCACGCAATGCAGAGCAGTTTAGTGCTTGTCTACAGGGCGGTAAGGGTGATTTCCTTAAGATCTGCGAAGAGTTCAGCGCTCTTGTTTTCGACATACTTAATCATTACCACCAGATAATGAAGCGCCTAAAAGGTAAAATGAACTTGGCAGTAGCTATGCCTATGGCTGACCTTAAACACCAGATTACCTGCTTAGTCTACGATGGCTTTTTGCAATCCACGCCCTATACCTCGCTAAAGAGCTTTCCTAGATATTTGCAAGCTTGCTCTCTACGCTATGACAAAATGGCAAGAGATATGGCCAATGAAAGGCGCTATGTACCCTTACTATCCGAATGGTGGGAGCAATACGAACTTCGAAAAAAACAGCTGGATGCTCAAGGTTTAAAGTGCGAAAACCTGGAGCGATTTCGCTGGTTACTGGAGGAGCAACGAGTGTCTTGGTATTCACAGCAATTGGGTACGAGTGAGACTGTCTCAGAGAAAAGGTTAAACAAACTCTGGGAGAGCGTTAGGCGGTAGCCGAATACTCACCAAGGTTGGCTCAAATATTGGTTGTCATTAAAGCTCGTAAAACGTAATCTGTGCAGCTATTTTCTTACTTATCGGCTTGTACTTAGTGCAGGTTTTGAATCTAAACGCGGTACGCTTGTCATGCTTGCCGTTAGCAAAGAGGTGACCATGATAAAGGCTGCTATTTCTGGTACTGGGCTGTTTACACCAAGTGAATCTATTTCAAATGATGAGCTTGTTGCGAGTTTTAACGCCTATGTGCAAAGCTTTAATCGTGAAAATGCTGACAAAATAGCCGCAGGCGAACTCGAAGCGCTACAAGAATCTTCTTCCGCTTTTATCGAAAAAGCTTCTGGAATTAAAAGCCGATACGTAATGAATAAGGCTGGCATTCTTGACCCTGAAATAATGCACCCATTGCTACCTGAGCGCTCCAATGACGAGCCTAGTATCTTATGCGAAATGGCCGTTAAAGCAGCCAAAGATGCGCTCAAAAATGCAAACAAAACCGTCGCTGATATCGATGCCGTCATCGTCGCTTGCTCGAATCTACAGCGCGCTTATCCAGCTGTCTCAATTGAGGTTCAAAGCCAACTTGGTGTAGAAGGCTTCGCATATGATATGAATGTGGCGTGCTCATCGGCCACATTTGGCCTTCAGGCTGCGCTCAATGCTGTTCAGTGCGGTTCTGCCAGGGCTGTATTGTTAATAAACCCGGAAATCTGCACAGCGCATTTAAATTTTCGTGATAGAGATAGTCACTTTATCTTTGGTGATGTCTGTACCGCAATCGTGATAGAGAGAGCTGACACAGTATCTTGTGATGACTCGTTCGAAGTTGTCAGCGCAAAATTAAAGACAACCTTCTCCAATAATATTCGTAATAATTTTGGATTCCTGAATCGTTGTGCTCCCGGCAGTGAAGGCTTTAGTGATAAGCTATTTGTTCAGCAAGGGCGAAAAGTATTCAAAGAGGTATCTCCACTCGTTGCTAAAATGATCAATGAGCACTTGGCGGAAAACGAGCTTAGCGCTGAACACCTAAAACAGATGTGGCTCCATCAAGCTAACTTAAGCATGAATCAGCTTATCGCCAAGCGTGTATTAGGTCGTGCAGCAGAGGTTTCTGAGGCACCTGTTATACTGGATGAATATGCGAATACTAGCTCGGCCGGTTCTGTGATTGCATTTCATAAGCATCGATCAGAACTCGAAACCGGTGATTATGGTGTACTTTGCTCTTTCGGTGCAGGCTATTCTGTTGGTAATATAATCCTAAAGAAACTATAACAACTAAAAAGTAAGCAGAACTATAATAAGAGATTAAGTATGCGCTTTTGTTACCACGCTCTAATTTTATTATTTCTAAGTACCTTTACGCTTAATGCATTCGCTAATGATGAAGCAGAAGAGCCTTATTATGACCCTAGATACGCAGAAATAGATCCTTATGAGTCATTTAATCGAAGCATGTTCGTATTGAATGATAATTTGGATGAGTATCTCGCCACTCCCTTGGCAAAGCTTTACAGATTTGTAACGCCCGGTTTTGTCGATAAAGGTGTTACCAACTTTTTTGGCAACCTCAATGATGTCGAAACCTTTGTTAACTCTTTGCTGCAGGCTAAGTTTCACAACGCGGTTGTTTCTCTTAACCGAGTTATCTACAACACTGTTTTTGGCATAGGCGGCTTGTTTGATGTTGCGACCTCATTTGGCCTGGAAGCCAGCGATGAAGATTTTGGACAAACACTTGGTTATTGGGGTTATGAAGAGTCTACCTATCTTGTGTTACCTGTTCTAGGGCCATCTACCGTCAGAGACTTTAGCGGACAAATAGTAGATTACGTTGCCGACCCGGTTGACTATCTTGTCGAATTCTCAACTGAAGAAAGTATTGCTCTAAAGGCTGTTGATTTAATAGATACACGAGCAGACCTGCTAGCTGCGAACAACTTATTATTCAAAGAAGACCGCTACGCCTTCTTCAGGAGTGCCTATTTGCAAAATCGAAACTTCCTTATTAAAGATGGCGAAGTAGAAGACCCGTTCGCTGATGATGAAGATTTTGATTACGAGGACTTCTAATATCAGGCTTATTTAACATAAGTTCACAGGGCTTAATACAAGTTCAATATATCTGCAGAAAAAAATAACCTATAGTTGATTGATGGGATAAAAGATAAAATCAACTATATGGCTCGCTTTAAGATGCACACCACGATAAAAAAAGAAAAACAAAGAATGTCGCAGGCTACCTCATTCCTTGAATGGAAGGACGCCGCTCAAACACTCGACTCCATGCAACATAATGATGCCTGGAAAGACAATATTGCTTCTGATGTATATAACTACGAACTTATTTCTGATCGACTCTGTCTTTTAAGAGAGCACAAGCAAAATGGTGATCTCACCGCTTTGTATCGAGACATTCGCGAAGGCTTGCATCATGACCTTGGCAATATGGGTGACATACGCCTTTATAACCAATGCTATTACGGCACCAAAACACTCATTGAAGAATACGTTGAAGAAGTTTGCGATTGCCTTTCCTATCTTTGCGATAGGCAAACCTCTGATATGCCATCAAATAAAAAGTTAGATTTTTTTAAAGATGTACTTTTATCCTTCGGTCGCCCCGCATTATTGCTAAGTGGCGGCGCTTCCTTAGGAGTCTTCCATATCGGTGTTGTAAAGGCCCTGTGGGAGCATGGCTTATTGCCAGATGTCGTAACTGGCTCAAGCGCCGGTTCTATCATTGCTGCCGCCTTAGGGACGCATACCGATGACGAACTACCTTCCTTGTTTGACCCTAATACCCATAATATGAAAGCCTGGAAGTGGATGGGCCTATTGAATGGTATTAAAGGCAAAGGCTTTATGGATCAGCGTCAGCTGCAAGACTATATTCGTAGTTATGTAGGTGAATACACGATGCAAGAGGCCTACGAGAAGACGGGGCGGAGTATTAATATCACTGTTTCGCCTGTCCAGGCTCATCAAAAGGCTAGATTATTGTCAGGTTACACATCTCCATACATGCTAACGTGGAGTGCATCGTTAGCGTCTTGCGCAGTTCCAGGAATTTTCCCCCCGGTTAAACTGCTTAAGAAAGATGAACATGGACACAACGTACCGTATATGCCCCGCTTACGCTGGGTTGATGGCAGCATGGTTAGCGACTTGCCAATCGAGCGCCTAATGCACCTCTACGATGTTAATTATTCTATCGTAAGTCAAACCAATCCTCATGTAGTGCCTTTGCTGGAACGAACAAAAGGGCTGTCTAGTAATCGTTTCTTAAAATTACCCCTAGCGCTTGTTAAAGCCGAAGCAAAATTTCATGGCCAGGCAGTGAGTGACTATATAAGAACTCATACCAAATCTGAGATGCTTCGACAAGTTTCTGGTCATGCTTATTCTATGATGTCTCAGAATTATTATGGCGACGTCACTGTTGCTCCAAATTACAAGCTTGGGCACTATATGAAGCTGCTTAGCAATCCCGATACGAAATTCATGAAGGAGTTAATGCTTCAGGGTGAGCGCGCGACATGGCCTAAATTAGCGATGATTCGTACACATTCCAAAATAAGCAAGACACTCGAGAGCTGCATTTCCCGCTTAAAGACTGATGTTAGAACGCATCGTGGGAGCCTTAGTTTAATTGATGATCATAAGGCAATCCGTTAGCGAGTGTAAGGACTTGCTTTTGGCGAGCCCTGTCTTTAAGCTTTGCGTTTGCTACCAAGCTAAACTTCGCAACTACGCTAAGCTGACGTCATGTATCAGGACTTTTTTGGTCTTAAAGAACTACCTTTTTCTATAGCGCCTGATCCCAGGTATCTATATATGAGTGAACGTCATAGAGAGGCGCTTGCTCATCTTTTATATGGTGTATCCGGGCAGGGCGGTTTTGTTGTTCTTACAGGTGAAGTTGGAACAGGAAAGACGACAATTTGCCGTTGTTTTTTAAATCAGATTCCAAAAAATACCGACGTAGCATTCATCATAAATCCGAAGCTCTCGGCACGTGAGCTTATGGCATCAATATGTGATGAGCTTGGAATAGCGTACCCCGATTCAGCATCAATTAAAGTCTTAAATGACCTAATTAACAGCTACCTGCTTGATGCACACGCTAACAATCGCCACACCGTACTCATTATCGATGAAGCTCAAAACCTTAGAGTTGATGTACTAGAGCAGCTGCGCTTGCTTACTAACCTTGAAACATCTGAAAAGAAATTACTTCAGATAATTTTGCTTGGGCAACCCGAATTAAGGGAAGTGCTAGCTCAGAATGATTTAAGGCAGCTCGCTCAAAGAATCACTGCAAGATACCACCTGTGTGAGCTGAGTAAAGTTGAAGTTGGTGCTTATGTTAATTGTAGATTATCGGTTGCGGGGCGACGCGGGCGTTTATTTAATCAAAAAGCAATAAAAACTCTTTTTAACTTGAGTGGTGGCGTACCGCGATTAATTAATCTTATTTGCGACCGCGCCTTGCTCGGTGCTTATGCAATGCAAGAGGATGTTATTGATGCAAAACATATTAAGAGCGCATACGCGGAAATACAGGGGCCAAAGTTTAAGCAGCCACTAAAACTAAGTTCGTCAATCAAAAGGGGGATAATTGCTGTCCTGCTAACAATAATTGCCAGTATTGGAGTATTTGCTTTGGACAAGCGATACGACAACAGAATAGCTGAGCTGGAAAGTATAATCTCTTCTTCCAAAACAGAGCCCGAGCTGCACCCAGCCTCAGTAAAACAAATCACTCCTGAAGAGGGCGACGACTCCAAGGCTATATCAGAAAGCGGTACTTCAGCAGAAGAAGTGGCAGATTTACAGCAATTTTCAACTACGGAAAAAAGCCCCGCTAAGGCTCCTTATGCTGATAACTCATCAATACAGATCCCGATCATTAACGACCTATCTTCTCTCAAAACCCAGAAAGATGATCGATATCATGCATATCGCATGATTTTAGAGCGTTGGGGAATCGACTATCCTTTAGCCCCCTTTATGCTGGCCTGTGATTACGCCGAAATGTACGGTCTTAAGTGCTTGCATAAAAATGGTAATTGGCGCTCGTTACTAAAGTTAGACCGACCCGCGGTGTTAACCCTAGTCAATGACTATGGCGAGTCGCTATATATCGCAATACTGGGGGTTGAAGGTAGTGATGCCTTGGTTTCACATAAGAATGAGAAGTATTGGGTTTCTCTTGACGAAGTTGATCGCTACTGGTTTGGGGAGTACTCAATTGTTTGGAAGGTTCCTCCTTACAAATCGAATCTCGTAATGCCAGGACAGAAAAAAGAAGAGGCATGGTTGAGGAAAAGCTTGTCTCGACTCAGTCAGTATAAAGCCAATAAAAGCGAACCAATTGAAGACCAGATTAAGCGCTTTCAAGCCAGCTCAGGCCTTGTGCCTGACGGCATCGCGGGCAGCATGACGCTGATTCATATAAATTCGCGCCTTAACTTAGGCGTCCCTCGACTTATGGGGGCGAATTAGCATGTCATACATTTTAGACGCCTTGAAAAGGTCAGAACAGGATAGGCATCAAGAGAAGGTTTCTTCGATTAATAACGATATGATGGTAATGCCAAGGAATATGTCGCGACAGCCTCTTTGGCCTTACCTCCTAATATTTGTCCTTTTACTTAATGCAGGTGCGTTGATATTTTATTTTCTAGGCAGCAATTCTACTGATGAGAGTGGAAGCTCTGAAAATAGCCTGTTAACTGACAATAAAGCACTCTCCTCGACTGAGCCGGACATTAAGGATACTGGCCGTAAAACCAAGGCACTTCCATCCCATCTCATTGATAAAGCACCCATTCAAGCAAAGCCTCTTCCTATTCTAAAGGATGACTTTTCCGATAAACGCTCTGCTAAGGAGGATAAAGAGCCAGTCGAAGCTGACGATGTTATCCGACCTAAAGCGGGTGTTAAGCGCATCAGCCCGCCGCTTGCCGAGCCTTATTCCGAAGCAGCCCCGGTTTCTAAAGCTGTCGAGGAAAAAATATTGCCGACAAGTGTGAACGACGAGAGCGATAGAAGCAAACAAATTAGTAGTGCACCAAATGCATTTTCAGACCTTCCTCTACTAAGTGAAATGAATATTAGCTTTCAAAGGGGGGTTCCGACAATAGAATTTAGCAGTCATATCTACTCTTCAGAACCGAGCGCACGAAGAGCCATGATTAATAATTTGTACTTAAGGGAAGGGGATGGTTTCTCTGGCTTAGTCATTAGAGAAATTGGAGAGTTTTATCTTGCGCTAGACAAGCAAGGAACCATCTTCAAAATACCGGTATTGCGCGACTGGCAAGCGCCATAGAACGTTAGCGCCGCAATATGGCTAGCCATCGCCAGACATTCAATACACTTGCTAGAGTTGCCGCGACGTAAGTCATTGCAGCAGCTTTAAGAATCTTACGGCAAGGCTCGATTTGATCATCTTGCAGATAGTTACCTTCGGTAATTATCGGAAGTGCCTTGTTAAAACTTGCATCCCACTCCATAGGCAATATTACTAATTGAAGTGCCACTGAAATAAAAACAGCACAAAGCCCGCATAGTAAGCTAATAATTCCGAGTTGTGGTACCTTAAAAATAACAACAAGAACCGGAATAATCCCAAGCATTGCGATCGCAGCCTTTTCTATCAATAATGCTATCGGGGTGTACCGCTCTCTTAGTCTGACTATCTTTTCATTCCTATGATACTGAAGCGCATGGCCAAATTCATGGCATGCGATAGCGACTGCGCTAATAGAGCGCCCATCGTAGATGTATTTGGATAGCCTAATCGTAGACTCATGTGGAGAGAAATGATCTTGCCCGTCAGGGCATTCTTCAACCTTAAGGTCTACTAGCTCGAATCTTTTAGATAAGTGTTTTACTAACTCAGCACCGGTACCAGGAATATCAGGTAAATCTTGAGCATATTTTTTTATGGTGTATTTAACCCATATACCTGGCGTAATGAGTACAAATAGAATGAGGGCAATTAAAATATAAATCATAAGGCGAGTGTAGCTTGTTGCTAAACCAAAAAAAAGCCCGCTTAATCGCGAGCTTTATAAGGCAACCTGAGCTTTGTTAGGACAAAGCCTTAACCGTTTAGCCTCTTTTCAATTTCAATATACTTAATAACAGCATCTTCAGGAAACATGAGCTCGCTTCCTTGTTTAACGCTTTTAATTAAGCTCTCGCGGGCATAGCGTTTCACCGTAACTTCGGTTTTTCCCATCATTGCGCTTGCTTCAGCGAGTGTTAGTAACTTTTCTCCGCCTGACATACTTTGCTCCAAATAATATTAGTCGTAAAAAATCGAATATGTGAATTAGAGTATAGTTAATGCAAATAATATTTCCTGAATTGTTTGTAGCATTAAGTTAATTTTATGTTTCGAGCATTTAACTGAGGAGCGCGGCAATGCTTGCAAATATAGTCATAATAAACAGGAACCACTTTAGCGTATTCTGACTGACATTAATTGTGATCTTCACAGCCAGGTAAGCACCTGCAACAGAACCGACCGCGAGCAAGAGGCCTGGCGCCCACCATACTTGGTCCCGCCATACAAAAAGACCGAGAGCAACTAGAGTAAAACCGAGTGTGCACACCACCTTTAGCGCGTTGGTTCGAGCCAGATCGTAACGGAGGCCTCCAGCAATCGCAGCAATTAAAATAAAACCAACGCCCGCTTGGACGAACCCACCGTAAAACCCGGCTATAAAAAGCATTGGTATAGATTGCTTTTGCTCCATTACTGAAAAAGCCTTGGTGCCTTCAGTTACCGCAATAGCGGAGGGCTTAAATAAGATTATGCCGGCCATGATAATCATCGCGCCGAGCAAGGTTGGTTTCAGGTAGTCAGCAGGCATATAAGAGGCGAATGCAGCACCAACAAGCCCGCCAAGCATGGTGACAAGCAGAATAGATTTGATATCGGGAATATCAAGCTTTCCGTGCTTGGCAAAACCTCTGTATGCAGTAAACGATTGAAGTACGACACTGACTCGATTAGTCGCATTTGCAATGTCGGGAGGAATCCCCATTACCATTAATGCTGGAATTGTAAGATTGGAGCCTCCACCAGCCATGGTGTTTATAATGCCTGCGAGAAACCCTGTTATGATTAATACCAATATATAGAGTAAGTCGAGTTCATACATGGCGTTTTCCCTAAAGGCTTGGTGTGACAAAAAATAAAGCTGGGCATGGTACTGTAAATTTTTGCATAATGCACCGCTGTATATGAACTTAAGAAGACCGAAAAACACTTAGCCAAGATGAACCAAAGCAACTATCAAGCTGATGTGCAATCATCGGTAGAACACTGCCTGCGGCAGGCAGAACATCACCTTAAGAAAAGCTTCGTTTATCACAACCTTTGCTTTCTTCTAAAGGGGCAAGCTGCCGGCCAGTTTGTCGTCACACAAAACGCTTTTAAGACTTATCGATACAAGCTTCGATTTAATCAGGCGCTCTTAAATCAAAACCAACAAGCCTTTATCGAAGAGGTTGTACCTCACGAATGTGCACACCTCATCGTCTATCAGTATTTTGGTCGCTATCATGAAGGCAAGAAGGTAATGCCGCATGGACGACAGTGGAAGCAGGTTATGTCAGAAGTATTTAATGTTGAGCCAAAGGTAAGGCATAACTTCTCAAGCGCGAAAAGGGCACGACGAACCTTTGCATATATTTGTGCATGTCACGATCGAATTCATGATTTGAGCGCAATTCGACACAATAGAATCGTAAGAAGTGATGCAAGATATGTATGCAAAAGCTGTAAGGAAAGCTTGAGAATTAAATAGGCCAAAGTGAATGAGGCCAGGCAGTTCTTATTTAAGAGGAGCTTGTCGTTAGCGAGCGATCTGACGCCAGTTAACGACAAGGCGACTAAAGAATTTACTTCTCTAGATATTGAAGCTTGTTAGGAACACCGTCCCACTCTTTAGCATCTGGAAGCGGGTCTTTTTGCTCGGTAATGCAGGGCCAAGTCTGACATAGCTCGGCGTTTAGCTCGATATACTGCGTCTGGTCGGCAGGCAATTCGTCCTCAGAAAAGATTGCATCAGCTGGGCATTCTGGCTCACAAAGTGCGCAATCGATACATTCGTCAGGATCGATTACCAGAAAGTTAGGGCCTTCATAGAAGCAGTCTACAGGACAAACTTCCACACAATCTGTGTACTTACACTTAACACAGTTATCGGTTACAACAAATGTCATATTGCTATTCCAGTGTTTGGTCTCATTAAAATTATGCGGTGTATTCTAATGTCAGATGTGACAGGGTTCAAGCTTAAACGCCTGTCATAGCGCAAATGTTACGATTATTGACTTAAAACACAAGTAAGTTAGCGCAAGAGACAAGGCATCATATAACTTAGTTGATCAATCTTCGTAGCTCATAAAGCTTATCCAATGCTTGCCTAGGGCTAAGCTCATCAGGGTCCAGGTTAGCAAATGCTTTCTCAATCAATGAAGGCTCTTGTGCAAACATATCACTTTGAAATGCATTTTGTTCTGAAATAGAGTCAGTAGCTTGTGTTGCAATATTGCTTGCAGTTATGGGCTCAGACGGCTCGCTTGTTTCCGTAGACTCCAAAGAACTTAGCTTTTCCTTCGCCTTCCCAATAACACTATCCGGAACACCTGCGAGCTGCGCGACCTGCAAACCGTAGCTTTGGCTTGCGGCGCCTTCAAGAACATTATGTAGAAAGATAATTCTATCTTCGTGCTCAGTAGCGCTCAGGTGAACGTTGACAACACTCTCGTGCTCTTCAGCAAGCTGCGTCATTTCGAAATAGTGAGTTGCGAACAAACTATAAGCTTGGATATTTTTAGCCAAATGCTCTGCACTAGACCATGCAAGCGACAAACCGTCGAAAGTGCTGGTACCTCTTCCTACTTCATCCATCAAGACCAGACTGTTTTCTGTAGCGTTATTCAAGATGTTCGCAGTCTCGGTCATCTCAACCATAAAAGTGGAGCGACCGCCTGCCGTATCGTCAGAACTTCCCATTCGTGTGAATATTTGGTCGATTTCACCTATTGAGGCTTTACCTGCTGGAACAAAACTTCCTGTACCTGCTAGCAATATAATCAGAGCAGCCTGGCGCATATAGGTAGACTTCCCCCCCATATTGGGCCCGGTAATCATAAGCATTTTTCGCTTTGGATCTAATATCAGATCGTTTGGCACAAAAGGCGCTGTACTGAGCTGTTCAACAATAAGGTGTCGGCCTTCTTCAATTAACAGGGTGTTACCCTGATTAAATTCCGGCCTATTGAGATTTAAAGTGTGAGCTCTTTCAGCAAAATTGCTAAGCACGTCGAGCTCAGAAAGCCCTTTTGCACACCTCTGAAGCGCGTCAATCGCCTCATTTAATTCATCAAGTAGGCTTTCGTAAAGGGCTTTCTCGCGCGATAAAGCGCGACTTTTACTGCTCAGCGCTTTATCCTCAAAAGCTTTCAGCTCTGGCGTTATAAAGCGCTCTGCATTTTTTAGCGTTTGACGCCTTATATATGCATCGGGCGCTTTATCTGACTGAGCTTTTGAAATCTCGATAAAGTAACCATGAACTCTATTGTAACCAACCTTCAAGGTCGAAAGCCCGGTTGCCTCCCGCTCCTGAGTCTCTAGATCGATTAAAAATTGACCGGCATTTTCACTGATATTGCGTAAGTCATCTAGCTCTGCGTCAAAACCATCTTTTATCACGCCGCCATCTCTAATAACGACGGGAGGGTTATCGATAATTGCTCGCTCTAATAACTCAGCTAAAGAGGGGTGTTCGGATATATCTTTAGCTACTTCACCAAGACTTGGGCAATCAACTGACCTTAAATCTGCCTGTATGGCGGGTAGTAGTATTAAAGTGTCTCTAAGTCGTGATAGGTCACGAGGGCGTGCAGATCTAAGCGCAATCCTGGCGAGTATACGCTGTACATCTCCGACTTGTTTTAAATTCGTTTGAATGGCGTCGTAGTTATAGGATTGCTCAAGTGAAGACACGCAATCTAGACGGGCATTCACAATTTCCCGGTCTCTTAAAGGGTGGTGGAGCCAGCGCCTAAGCAAGCGGCTACCCATTGCAGTTTTACAGGCATCCATTGCCCACGCCAAGGTGTGATTACTTTCGCCAGCAAGGTTGGTGTCAATTTCTAGGTTCTTGCGACTGGCTGCATCGAGTAGAATGTATTGACTACGCTCTTCTTTATTGATGGTGACAATATGAGGCAGCTCATTACGCTGAGTATCCTTTGCATACTGCAGCAGACAACCCGCCGCGCAGATAGCTAATTGCATCGAATCGATACCAAAGCCGCTTAAGTCTTTCGTTTTAAATTGAGTAGTCAATAAGCTTTTTGCGGAATCAAGATCATAAAGCCATGGAGCTTGGCGTCTAAGACCAGTTAAGTTCTCAAAAGCTCCTTCATATGGAAACTCTTCACTTATTAAAACTTCCGACGGTCTAATACGCTGCAACTCGCTTATTAGGTCGGGCAAGCCTCGAACTTGCGACACAGAAAAGCGTCCGCCACTCAGGTCTAGGTAGGCTAGACCAAAGGCTTCCTCATCACCAAAGGAAATTGAGCAGAGCAAATTGTCACGCCGCTCTTCTAGAAATGCCTCGTCAGTCAGCGTGCCGGGAGTGACAATTCTCATTACCTTACGCTCAACCGGCCCCTTGCTTGTTGCCGGGTCACCTGTTTGCTCGCAGACAGCAACCGACAAACCAGATCGAACAAGCTTTGCAATATAATTCTCAGCGGAGTGATAGGGGATACCCGCCATTGGAATAGGGTTGCCACCACTCTTACCGCGTGCCGTTAAAGTGATATCTAGCAATTGAGCCGCTTTTTTTGCGTCATCGTAGAACATCTCATAAAAATCGCCCATTCGATAAAAGACAAGCTCATTAGGGTGGTCCTTTTTAATGCGAAAATATTGCTGCATCATCGGAGTATGTTTAGATTCACTGTTTTTAGCTAACTCAGGACTTTTTGACATAATTCGGGAGAAGTTCTTTTTAATTGGTTGTATATGGACTTACCTAAAGCAAAGCATTAGACGCACAACTTGTTTTAACCTTAGAGGGGGTTCCAGCTGTAGCCGCGATATATAGATGCGACTTTATTGTCGACAGAATTCTAACAAATCACGTCTCTGTCTTACCAGAAAAAACGTAATCGAAAAATCATGTCAAACACTAGGTTTTATTCATTTTTAAGCTAACTCCGAATTATTTGTTCTTAGACATAAGCTAAAGAATCCCTCTTTTATTCTTCGTTAGATTAGCAGCAGGTACACCTAAATCATGTGTTTTTAGTTGTACGAAAAGCGACTCAGTTATCATATCTAAGCATACATGTGTGTTCCATTTATCATTTTCGTCTTTGGTGCACGTTAGTACTCTTGTTATAAAACACTTCTATTGTAAGATCACTTCGATATTTCAATAACCTTAAAATAAAAATGTAAATATTATTTATATCTGTTATTAATCAGATATTTATATCTCAGTGAAATCTAAAGCTCAGATAGCTGGAGCCCACTTAGGGTCGCGTCGAGTATCAAGATTTGTCTGTCTAATTATTACTAACGATAGATTAATCTGTTGCATTTTTATTATAGCGAACATTTGTCTGCTTTCGAGGTTTGAAATTGTATGTCAGAGAAAACTGAATTTTAGTTTTAGTGAATGCTGGGGGGCGTTTGCTATTGATCTGATTTAAATCGATATAGCCTTTTTATGTCTAGTGCATTATTAAGGTTTAAAGCAGGGAAATGGCATGACAAACAAAAATAAATTATCAACTCGCTTCTATTCAATAAAGAATATTTCTGTTCCTCAACTTATCGAAATGCATAAGTTATTTGTCCAGTATTACAATAACGCCGAGTTTGAAACGTTTGCGACAGATATGGGCAATAAAACGGGAGTTTTTATACTTGAGGATAAACTAAGCAAACGAATTATCGGTTTCTCAACATGGACCGAATTAGAGCTAGATCATGGTAATGAAAAAGCTATCGGTATATTCAGTGGTGATACCGTCGTTGATAAGGCGTATTGGGGAGATAAATCACTTCAAAAAGCTTTCGCAATAAAGTTATTTTCGACAAAACTCAAGAACCCTAGAAAGCATGTGTTCTGGCTACTAATTTCTAAGGGCTATAAAACCTACTTATTGATGACGAACAACTTTCACCAATTTTATCCCTGTCATCAACATCATAACCCGAAGCTAGAGAGTATTGTTGATGAATACTGTAACAAGCTTTATCCGAGCGCTTACTGTTCAAAAAGCCGCTTACTCGATTTTGGTGACGAATATCAAAACCTCAAGGAAGGTGTTGCCTGCATTACGCCAGAAATGAGAGATGAAAACCGTGATATCGACCACTTCGCAAAACTTAACCCAACGTGGGAGAAAGGTACTGAACTACCTTGCGCGGGCGAAGTAACTATAAGTATGTTACTCGATTTCATGCAGCGTAATATGATTCCTTTCAAGAAAAAACAGAGTCGGCAGAGTCTTCGTCAAAAAGCAGGTCAGGTCAGCAAAGAGCTGGGTGATGATTTGCGCCAAAGAGCTGATTCACAGAATTTGGAGCTATCTTAATGTCATTTCTCGGCTCGCTTGCTTCGAAAGGTTTGCATGTTGCGTCACACGCGCTATCCAACAAGGGTGGCGCAAGATTCCGCAGCGCTTGTCGTTCAGTAGAAGAGTCGCAATTATCGATTCTTCAGGGAATACTAGAAAGCGTTTCAGGAACTGAATCCGCAGCCAAGTATCACCTTAGGGAAAATAGCAGCCTCTCCGAGTTCCAAACATTGCCAATTAGCGATTATGATGTTTGGCACGAGCAAATAGAGCGCCAGCAAGCCGGCCGAGAAAATGTTTTAAGCAACATCAAGTGCGAGCGTTATCAGCCCACGAGTGGTTCCACCTCTAAAATGAAGTGGATTCCCTACAATCAAGCCTTCCTCGATGAATTAGATCAGGCAATTAGTCCCTGGATGGCAGACTTATACCGACAATTTCCTGAGATAAAGCAAGGCAAACATTATTGGTCTTTGTCATGGGTCCCGAGCGATCTAAGGAATAAACTTACGAGCAGCATTAACGATGACTTGCAACTTCTCCCTTGGTGGAAGCGTTTGTTTATGTCAGGGACAATGGCTGTTCCTGAAGCCATTTCACTTGCGAATACTTCTGAGGAATCCTCAATTGCAACGGCATGCTATTTAGTTGCTTGCCGGGACTTGTCGTTTATCTCGGTATGGAGCCCAACCTTTGCGCTAAGCCTGTTACAGTTAATCAAAGATAAGCAGCCTCTTATCGTTGAAGTACTAAACTCCGGTCAGTGGCCTGAGACTCTTTCTGGCTTATCACATCTATCCGCACCCAAAAACCCTGACGCCGCTAAGTCGTTAGATGCTTGGGATGGTGAGTTAAGTGCTAAAATGACAAGTATGCTTTGGCCCAAACTTGGTCTCATCAGTGCTTGGGACACCTCATCATCTAAAATTTGGGCGAACAAACTACGCGACTTGTTTCCCCATTGTCGTTTTCAAGGAAAGGGCCTTTGGGCCACTGAAGGCGTCATTAGCTTCCCGTTTCAGGGGAAATACCCATTAGCACTGACTAGTCACTTTTATGAGTTTGAGGACCTGGACACCAATCAAATACATACTAGCTGGCAGCTAACGGAGGGCCAGAATGTACGTCCCATTCTAAGTAGCTCTAATGGTTTACTTCGCTACGCGATGAATGACCAGCTGAAGGTAACCGGCTTTTTAGATCAATGCCCTTGCTTTGAATTCATTGGACGCCTTAGTGGTGTTGATATGGTGGGTGAGAAACTGTCGCCAGAGCTGGCAGTTAATATTATTAATGAGTTTTCCATGCATGACGCTATTTTGCCAATAAGCTTACTCGCGCTCCCTTCTTATTCTGAAGCAAACTTACCTCGCTATGCTTTGTTATGCGAAAACCAGGCTACATATAACAGACTTAACACTTGCGAGCAGAAAAACCTACAGGTCGAACTTGATCGCGAACTAGAAGAATTTTTGCTCCAGAACTTTCACTATAAACTTGCTCGCGAACTTGGTCAGCTCGATCATGCGCACGTTTTGCTCATGGAAGATGCCATGCAGGTTTATACCTCGCATAAGATAGCGCGTGGCATGGTGGCTGGTAACGTTAAAATTGAACCTCTGGTACTTTGGCAAAACGAACTATTCTCTCCTCAATGCTCGAGCGCAAGCAATGAACAGCAAAACAGAGTCGAGGCCGTAAGCTAATGAGCCAGCGCTACGAAATTCGCCCCGCCGAAGATGGTGATTCAGCTGCACTACTACGCCTGATTGATCAAACGCCACAGGAAGGAGAAGTGCACCTGAATTTTGAGCGCGCACCTAACTTTTTTCATGCAACAAAGGTGACCACAACAGATCCGGATGTTTGGGTCATGATTGATCATAAAACAGAGACCTTGTTGGCCTCATTCAGTATTGGTAAGCGCGAAGTTTATGTCGACGGCGAAAAAAGATTAACCCGTTACGGCAATGATCTACGTATTCACCAGGATTATCGTGGCGGAAGGACACTGTTACGTTTATTCAAAAAGTATCGAGAACTGATGCAGGATGAGTGGATGCAGACTGTGATATTGGACGAGAATAAAGCCTCTATCAACTCAGTCGGAAGTGGCCGTCTAAGTTTGCCGACTTATCACCAGGCCGGACAATTTCGTACTTATATGGTAGATCTGTATAAGAAGCAGCATAAAGCCACAACACTTTTAGTGCGACGAGCTAGCAATGCCGATAAAGCTCAGATGCAGTCTTTTTTCGATAAGCATGCGCCATCAAAGCAATTTTACCCTGTCTATGACTTTTCAAAAATTGGCACCAAAGACAATTACTATCGCGGGGTCGATATCGAAAATTATTTCCTCGCTTATGATGACGATGAACTTATCGGTATGTGCGCCGTATGGAACCAAAAAGATTTTAAACAAACGCGCTTTGTATCCTACCAAGGCAAGATGAAAGCCCTCAGGCACATCAATAATATTAAGAGTAAATTCTTTGGCGGCCTCCAGCTACCAAGTCCTGGAAGTTTAGCGAGCTACCTTAGCCTTCACACGGTTCTTTGTGCCGACAACCGGATTGATATCTTTCAAGATTTGCTGAGCTGCATCCTTAAAACCTATCACGCAAGTGATTATGAGGCGCTTATCTTTGGTTTTGATACGCGCGACCCTTTACACGAAGTTGCAAAAAACTTGAAGGCATATCAGCTTTTAAGTAATCACTATCTCGCTAGTTATGGCGATGACCCGAGCAAAGAAATGAAGCAACAGGGCTTGTTTTATCTCGAACCAACACGTCTATAATTAGCAGTAAGTTATGATGCAGTATCTAAAAAAATATCGTTCCGTCTTCCTCGCGCTTATCGTCGCGCTTGGCCTGATTTCTTGGCTCTACGATAACGCACCCGAGCCTGAGCAAAGTACTCAACAGAACCTGGCGCCAAGAGTTCCTTACACAGAGGTAATCGAAAGCAGCCAAGCGATTCCAATCTATAGTCGCGGTAGAGTATCTGCCTCAGAAGTTCGTCAGATTACCAATCAGGTACCCGGCCTGGTCAAACGTGTCAGCAAAGAGCTTAGTATAGGCGCAAGGGTCAAGCAGGGCGACATTCTCATTGAACTTGAACAACAGCCTTTTGTACTCGATATCGCACAAAAACAAGCTGAACTTGACCGAACTAAACTTGAATTAGTCAGAGTTAAAGCAAAGGCGGCTGTCGCACAAAAAGGCCTAAAACGAAACGCAACTGACTATGCGCGTCATATACCACAGGTGCGCCATGCCAGCAGTCAAGTTTCGGCCGCGGAAGCCGCCTTAGCTTATGCAAAACAACAACTCAAGAAGACTGTAATCAGAGCACCAATAGATGGCAAAGTCATTAAACTGAGTATTACTGAAGGCGAGTACATACTGGCTACCTCAAATGTTGCAACAATCTATGGGACTGACGAAGTTGAAGTCCGACTCCCGTTAAATGACCAGCAAATTGAAATTCTCGGTCTAAATCATAAAGGCTACTTGGGCAAAACAAGTAAACCTATTGCTAGCTTGAACAGCTATCAAAACCCGACAAAACAATGGCAAGGACTTATCGACCGAATTGAAGGGGAGCGCGATAGAAATCAGCTTCTTTATGTTATTGCGCAAGTTTCAAGCAATAACGCTTCAAACAAATCTAGCAAGAGCTTACTACCAGGCTCCTTTGTTGAAGCAAGGATCGAAGGGCAAGTAATCAATAATTTAAAGCTAATTCCTCGTAGTGCTGAACCTGCCAACAACACTGTTTGGACGATTGATAACGATATGCGCTTACACAGAAAAAATATCGAACTAGTGTATCGTGGCAAAGAGCTATCCTTCGTAAAGGCGGGATTAAATGCAAACGAACGTATCGTTACCGGTTCATTTCATTTAATGGCAGAAGGTATGAAAGTTGAGCCTTACCTAGCCAATGATCTCGCGCTTATTGAGCACCCTGTAGCGAGTACAATTCAATGAAAGGTGCGATCGCATGGTTTGCACATAATCCGGTTGCCGCCAACTTGCTTATGTTTACCGTGTTTGCCTTGGGTTATATCAGCCTGCCCGATATTCGCAAAGAGCTGATCCCAAATGTGTCCCTTGAACGTATTGGGATAGATACGAGCCTGCCTGGTGCGTCAGTTGAAACCATAGAATCTAGCATCTGCAAGCCAATCGAAAACCAGATTTATGATATTGAGGGCACACTTGAGCTTAGCGCTATTGCGCATGAGGGTTTTTGCTCAATGACTCTTGACGTAGCAGACGGCTACCTCACGAAAGATATACTAGATACAGTTAAAAGCCGTCTCGAAAACTATGATGCCTTACCAGACGAGGCAGAAGAGCCAACCGTCAAGGAATTGATTGTACGTAATCGCGTTAGTAAATTAATTCTCAGTGGCACCGCGGACTACGCTAGCATGAGCAAGATGGCGCGAAGCATACGCAGTGAAATCCTCGAAAACGATAACATCAGCATCATCGACCTAGAAGACGTTAAAGACTCTGAAATACAAGTCTATATCCCGGCACATAACTTAGAGCAATATCAAGTTAGCTTCGAAGAGATCAGTCGTCTAATTAGGCAACAATCAAATCAGTTACCAGGTGGCGTATTAAAAACCCATGACGGTGACGTACTAATCACCAGTGATGCTAAAAAAAGTGATGCAGAGGGTTATCGAAATATCATTATTGCCTCGAATGCTGACGGTGCCGAGGTAAGACTAGGCGATATTGCGAGCATCATCGACAACCGAAATAGCCCGCAAAGTCAGGCATCCTTTGACCACCGTGCAGCGGTTTCTCTCGATGTCTATCGTGTTGGCAATCAGAGTATTGTTACCATTGCCGAGGCAATTAAAGGCTATATAAAGCAAAAGCAACTGCCTGACAACATGCACTTATACGTTTGGCAGGACGAAGCAAAAAACTTTAAAAGCCGCATTGATTTATTGCTGGAAAATGCATTCAGCGGCCTCTTGCTACTCTTTGCGCTCTTGGTTCTGTTTCTTAATTTACGTCTCTCATTTTGGGTCAGCCTGGGAATACCATTTTCGTTTTTTGGCAGTCTGTTATTAATGCCCTCACTGGATGTATCCATCAATATTGTGTCACTGTTTGCTTTCATACTAGTGCTGGGCATTGTGGTCGATGACGCAGTGATCGTTGGGGAGTCAATTCATAGCCAGAATCAGGCAGGAAAATATGGTAGTGAAGGCGCGCTTGCTGGTGTCTATGACGTATATAAACCGATACTTTTTGCAGTCACTACAACCATTGTAGCCTTTTTGCCTTTACTGTTCTTACCAGGCCCCGAGGGTCAGTTAATGCAGGCGATACCTATTATAGTTATTTGTATTCTAGTGTTTTCGCTCTTGGAATCGATCTTTATTCTACCTGCGCACTTATCCCGTAAGGCATCAACATCAAGCGACGAAAAGAAAGACAGTCTGTTAAGTAAAATACAAAAGCAATTCAGCCAACACCTCGATAAATTAAACCAAGGTTTATATCAACCTTTATTAGTGATGGCTCTAAAACATAAAGAACTGGTTATCGTTAGTTTTAGCTTAATGTTTATCATCTTTATGGTCTTACTATCGACTGGTTGGATGAGAGTGGCGTTGGGCGTCGCGATTGATGCAGAGGTTGTTAATGCCTCAGTTGCTTTTCCGGAGGGCGCTTCACGCAAAAAAACTGAAGCTGCAGTGAATAAAATGTTGAAGGCAGCGGAAGATTTGCGTATTGAGCTAAACGAGTCTTCTTCGCCCAGTATTAGTGAACCTGTAATCTTGCACGTTTATTCGGTTATCGGCCCAACGCTTAAGATATCGAATCAGGAAAACAAACAAAACCTTGATCATACCGCCCAAGTAACGCTAGAACTGTCTGACTCAAAAACGAGAGAGCGTAGCGGTCAGGAAGTCTTAAACCGTTGGCGCGAGTTGATTGGCCGTATTGATGGAGCAAGCAAGCTTAGTTTTAGTTCTAGCCTAAGCCCCTCAAAGCCTGATATCAATATTGAGCTTTCCGGTTATGATCGCTTACAGCTTGAAACTGCTGCGAAACAGTTAAAGGATAAACTGAGTCATTACAGCGGAACTTATGACTTGGCAGACTCCCTTAATGAAAAGAAAAAACAGGCGCAGATCACCTTAAAGGATAACGCTATTTCACTTGGACTAACGCTTGAGCAGGTTATCAGGCAAGTCAATAGGGCGTATCAGGGTGAAGTGGTGCAAACGATCCAAACGCAAGATGATGAAGTCGATGTCTGGCTAGGCTTGCCTGAAGAAGAACGAGCTTCGATGTGGTACCTGGAGCACCTGCCAATTTTGATAGCAGATGGCAGCTATATAGACTTGTCAATAATTGCTGATATTCACTTCCGACAGGCACCGAATAATATTCGCCGCTATGAGCGCAAGCGAGTGGTGACCGTGAGCGCATACGTCAATACAGAACATAACTCGGTTTACAATATTCAAAAGGACCTTAAAGAACACTACCTCGACACGCTAGTCGCGCAATATCCAGATATGAAGTGGGGAACCGCAGGTAAACAAAAAAGTATTGTGGCGTTTTTAGATATTCTGTTTAACGGTTATCTAATCGCTATCTTCGTAATGTATTTGATGATGGCGGTTTTATTCTCGTCTTACAGTCAGCCCTTATTGGTTTTGTTTGCAATCCCTTTTGGAATTCTAGGCTCACTTTTCGGTCATATGTTATTAAATCTGGAATTAACGCTTTGGTCATTCATAGGTATGGTGGCGGTCAGCGGTATTGTCGTCAATGACAACCTGGTCTTGATGGACTGTATTAATGAGCTGCGCAAGAAGGGCGTGAATATCTTTAGTGCAGTATGCGAAGCTGGCAAGAAACGCTTCAGGCCAATACTCTTAACGTCAATTACAACGTTTGCAGGCTTAACACCTTTGATCCTGGAAACCAGCATTCAGGCTAAGTTTTTAATACCCATGGCCGTATCGCTGGCCTTTGGGGTTATTTTTGCAACACTGATCAGCTTGCTTTTAGTGCCCGCAAGCTACCTATTACTGGATCAATATATCAAGAGCCTAAGCACCGCTAGCAAACAGGTAACGAATAATGCGCTCGACTCCGAGAGCGTTGAAGACGCCTATCAACGCGGTTTTGAGCAGGGCAGTCGAGCGAAGAAGAAATCACAGAGCCCATATAATGATGAGGTATTAACTTCAAGCTGGGAAGCAGGTTGGCTTGATGCGAAAAATACCCTTAACGTTCTCAAGACGGATCAGGCATCATGAGTATATTTCAACGTCACCCGAAAGATCATGTTGCCTTATGGTTTGAACAAAGGCGCAAGCTAGGCGTAAGTGATGACATATATTGGGGGCGATATACGCCTCACACCTCAGAGCAAGAAGAAGCGCTAAAAGTAGATATCTTCCAGCACGCCAATGGTGACGGCATGAGCATAATGAAGCACATGCTGAACGATCTCGGTTTCACCAGTGTGAAGATCCCTAAGTGTAGAGAAACCGGTGAACCTGACACTCAAGAATTGAAAGCGATCAAAGCAAAAGTTCAACCTTACCCTAAAAGGGTCAAATGGCGTTTTTGGAAAGCGGATAATCAAGTAAGCCAAAATTCGGTAGACACTCTATTTTTTGATCGTTATGAAACCGCAGCTATCGAACAACGAGCAAAATCTCTCGATATCCCTTTAACAACCTTTATACTATGGGCGCTAAACCGCTCGGCTGCCAAGCATTTACTTGCAGATTCAAAAAACTGCAATCAAAGCTATTCGTGGTTTTATCCCGTTAATTTAAGGGGGGCAGCTAATTTTGGAACCGACTCAGACTATGCAAATTTCTCCAGTGGATTTTATATCCCTCTCGAAGCGGATATTTCACCTACCCAGTTAAACGACAGAATTCGCGAGCGGCTAAAGTCACGCGAGCATTGGCTGCACTGGCAACAAGCCAAGATAGCTAAATATCTACCTGGCTTTATGATTAGATTTTTATATCGCTACCTCAGCAATAAATCCTTTTACGCTGGCAATTTCTCCGCAATGGGGAACTGGTTAGATGAAGATACCTCTGCCTTACCGAGCAAACAGGCAGAAGCGGTTTCAGCATTACAAAAAGAACGCTGGTTTTGCTGTGCACCAGGAACAAAGAACTATCCGATATCAAGCTGCGTCATGAAGTGGAATGGTCAGCTCGGTTTAACGCTTAAGCTTCATTCTTCGATCGTAAAGGATGACAAGGTTTCGCTTGAAACGCTTTGTGATTGGGGTAATGAGCTTTTTGAAGATAATCTCTTCGACATCAATAGCGCTGTAGGTCGCAATCAAATTGTTTCTTATAAATACACCGACCATTGCCAAGGTATTTAACATTATAATATCCGTATTACCAATGCGGTTTGTAAGACGAAGTCATTAGATTCACTAGTTCACAAAATCTTGAAGCTGGCTAAATTTACGTCAGCTTATTTTACACATCGATCAATCAATACTAGAAAACATCAATAAAAACAAAAAGATAAACTTCTGGCGCATCTATTGCTTTCCTATAGTTATTATTCATTAAATTAGGCTGTATTATGAAAAATTTAACAAAGTTGTTCGGTTCAATCTGTTTAACTACTGCTGTATCTATGAGTGCTCAAGCTAATCTTATAGAAAATGGCAGCTTCGAAGATATTGGTAACGAAGCAGCACTTGGCGGGTATGGAAGCGCAGCTACGTGGCAGATTTATTCTAGCATTCCAAATTGGGACGCCAGCCAGAATGTTGAAATATGGTCTAACAATTTTATCGTACCTGCCGATGATGGAATTAGAGTATTAGAACTTAATGCGCACCCTGGAGACGCTAATGGTCAGTTCTCTATCTTCCAAGACTTCGCGACGACAGCAGGTCAGGCCTACGAGTTAAGTTTTGCTGGTCGCCGCCGCCAAGCTAACTCTGATGAAGCTTTCTCAGTCAGTGTTGGTGACCTTTCAGATTCTGTTTATAACCAATCATGGGGTAACTGGAATCAGTATACTTATCAATTCACAGCTACTAGCTCGCTTTCTACCTTAACATTCACATCCTTAGATGGCGGAAGAGATACAACAGGTAATATTTTTGACGACGTTAAAGTTACTGCAGTTTCAGAACCTGGCACCATTGCTTTGTTTGCATTAGGTTTGGCAGGACTAGTTGCCACACGTAAAAAAATGAAATAACAATACCTTTGTAGTTTCTAAAAAGCCGCACTTAAATGCGGCTTTTTTTTAATTCCGTTCTTTATTTCTTTGAAAATATCCAAGTCGCTTCTAAGCTTAGTTTAAACACTAACTTAACTGACGACTATGACAAAACCCATCGCATTTCTAATCCACTTTCTTATTAGTCTCGCTATCGTATCGATAGTTTACTTTTTTATCAGATTCCAAATTTATCCTGACTTCTACTTCAAAATACAGGGTATATCAGAAATCATTCTAATCCTGTTTGCTGTAGACGTGATACTAGGGCCACTACTTACTTTTGTCGTATATAAAAAAGGTAAGAAGAGTCTAAAGTTTGACCTGTCAGTGATTGCATTATTCCAAATAGCAGCGCTTGTATATGGGTTTCAGACCATCTACAAGGAAAGGCCTTTATCAGCATTACTTGTCAATAACTCATTTGAGATCCAAACCGCATCGAATTACGATATGACAGCTGTTGACCCTAATATTATCGATACTAGCTTGGCTTCAGCACCAAAGTTCCACGTTTTAACCGGTACAACCGAAGTTAGAATAGCGATCACTGTTCATGCATTTACCGGTGAAGGGGATACAGATTATCTACAGAACATGGATTATTATCATGAGCTAGGCGAGCAAAAAGAACGCATCAAGCAAGCAGCTCTTGAAGAAGTCTACCTTAAGAAGATTTATAAGGATCAAGAGTTTGATACAGGCAAATACTTCTATATCCGCATAATTGGGAAATCAGGCTTTGGTTTGGCAAAGCTCGACAAGAATACCTATGAAGTCCTTGAAATTTTTGCTTTGACAGATTTCGACATGAACACTTTGTGAACTGCAAATAATGCATTAAGGCGATAATCTAAGCTTTTATCACCTTAATGCGCAGCCCTAAGACTTTGCGCTGATGTGTTCAGCATCATCCTTGGAAAACGGATTAGTAATAGTCGAGCTAGAACCTTGAAGTACCGCCTCGGGGTGCCTTATTTCCATAATGCACTTTATGCGTTGTTCATCCTTCGTGTTAACATCCACTAAGATCAAGTGCTGACCTTCAATAATTTGTTCGTGAAACTTCTGGATCTTGTAGTGTTCAGTATTGAGCCCACCAACACCGCCAAACCACGCACCAAAGAACATGCTAAAGATCGCGATCACTAGCCATGCATTGAAGCTAAACTCCTCGATATAAGTAAAGGGGACTAAAAAAACAGCCCAATCATCCCACCGGACAATAAGCCTCGCTCTACAAAGCGCACGAAGTCGGTACGCTGAAGTGCACTCGCAGAGTGGAGATGATGACTATCCCCCTGTGTCAGGATAGTTGTCGCCTCTGTTAATTTTTAATAATTGAATAGGAGGCGGTAAGAGAATATGAGTGAAGCATTATTCAAAAGAGTTTAAAGAAGCCATTGTTAAGAAGTGGCTTGAAAGTGGGTTATCATTAAGAACGTTTTCAGCCCAGGAAAACATAAACCTATCCACCTTGTATTCCTGGCGAGATAAATTTCAATTACCAGGTT
>NZ_LWEY01001822.1:0-1382 GCF_001634935.1 Oleiphilus sp. HI0043
TCACCAATCTGACGCATTAAATACATGCCCATGCCGTAGCCACCAAGCGCGAAAAATGCACCATGACCCAAGCTCAAAATACCGCAATAGCCCCAGATAATATCAACTGCCAAAGCCAGCATGGCGTAGCACAAGTACTTACCCAGCAAAGTTATGGTATAGGTGCTGACATAAAACACTGAACCTTCAGGCATCACCAAGTTACCGATAGAGGCAAGGAAAGTGATGGCGAGTAAAAGAATTACAAATGGAAAGGTTCGACTCCCCGGCTGACCTTCTCGGCCCATTAATCCGCGATCAAACAGCGTACTTAAAATACTCATTCTGCCGCTCTCCCCTTCTGTGGAAACAGTCCTTTCGGTTTTTTCTGAATAAACAAGATGATGAATACCAATACCAAGATGCTAGCCAATACTGCACCGGTAACCGGCTCAAGAAATTTATTGGCAATACCTAAGCTGAAGCCTGCTACCAAGGTCCCCCAAAGGTTTCCAACACCACCAAACACAACGACCATAAAGGAGTCGATAATGTAAGCTTGCCCGAGATTCGGCCCTACGTTCGTTAACTGACTCAAAGCCACACCCGCCATACCGGCGATACCTGAACCTAAACCAAAAGTCATTGCATCGACCCAGTCTGTGCGAATACCCATGGCTTTTGCCATGTCACGGTTCTGAGCAACCGCACGAACATTCAACCCCAATGAGGTCTTATTTAAGATCAACAACAACAGACCAAACACCAATAATGCAAAGGCAAGAATGTAAAGGCGGTTCATCGTGAGCGATAAGACAGGGTTGATATCTAAGGAGCCACTCATCCAGCTCGGCGTTTCAACTTGGCGGTTGAGCGGAGAAAATACGGTGCGAACCAATTGCTGCAAGATGAGACTGATACCAAAGGTTGCCAGTAACGTTTCAAGCGGACGACCGTGAAGATGACGAATTACGCCTCGCTCTATACAGATGCCAACAAAGCCCGACACTAGGAAAGCTGCCGGAATAGCGACCCAAATCGAATAGTCGATAGCATTCGGCATCAGCAACTGAACCACATAAGTGGTATAAGCGCCCAGCATGATCATCTCACCATGCGCCATATTAATAACGCCCATAACGCCAAAGGTAATTGCCAGGCCAATTGCAGCAAGCAAAAGGACAGAACCTAAGCTCAATCCGAAAAAGAGCTTATCGACAAACTGAAAGTTAGCGACTCGATCTTCAATCAGTGTTAACGCCTTTTGTGCCGCCGCCACAACGACTTCATCACTATCATTTTCAACAATTTTGGCGAGCAGATTCTTAATCTCATTTTCCAAACGACCTGCCAGGGTTTCAATTGACGCCAGTCGTTCTTCGCGAACTTTGCTGTTTTCTAAG
>NZ_LWEY01001823.1:0-765 GCF_001634935.1 Oleiphilus sp. HI0043
ACCGAACTAATACTTGCTAAGGCTTCCCCCCTAAACCCTAAGGTCGCGACGGTTTCCAGATCATCCAGGGATTCAATTTTACTGGTAGCGTGACGACTTAAGGATAGAGGTAAATCATCTTTGCCCATGCCTTCACCGTCATCACGAACTAAAATTCGCTTAACACCGCCTTGCTCAACCTGGACCAATATTTTGCGTCCACCCGCATCCAAGGCGTTTTCTAATAATTCTTTTACAACAGAAGCAGGACGCTCCACCACTTCACCTGCAGCTATCTGGTTTGCTAGGCGCGCGGATAGCTTATGAATTTTACTCATAGAAGAAATCTGAAAATCTAATCAAAAACGGAAGCTTACGAGGAAGGTAGCGACAAGCGTTGACCAACCCATACATTATCAGAGCGAAGCCGATTCAAACGACGAAGCTCTGTAAGCGATACATCATTGCGCATCGCAATATGGGAAAGGGTATCACCTTTTCGAACAACATACTTCTTGAAATTCGTGGCTTTTGATTTAGTGCTTTGAGCAACACTTTGGTTCACTACACTATTGCCACCCTTATTCCATGCCAATAGCGTTCCCGGAGGTGGCGCGTCATTAAAGTAAGCGAGAATTCCGCCCTTTATCGCCTTGGCCATTTTCCGCTGATACTTTGACGACTTTAATCTCTTGGACTCTGCCGGATTTGAAATAAATCCTGTCTCAACCAATATTGATGGAATATCTGGTGACTTCAACACCACAAAACCTGCCTGCTGAACCG
>NZ_LWEY01001824.1:0-663 GCF_001634935.1 Oleiphilus sp. HI0043
TGATGCGTCTAGCGAAACGAAGTCTGGAATTAAAATCTCACCTTTTGTTAAGAAGAGCAAAGCAAGTAAGCGCTTGGAAGATGAAAAGCAGGGGAGTTTGTTTATTGCTTCAGAGGGTCCTTTACCGTCTATATCTTTACTTGATCCTGCAGAAACTAATAAAAAACTCGGCTTCTCCAAAGAGATGCTCGAGCATATGTCTAGGCTACTTGAAGAGAAGCTGGGCGACTTTGGTGTCAAAGCGGAAGTTGTAGAGGTTAATCCCGGCCCGGTGATTACACGTTTTGAGATTCAGCCAGCCCCCGGTGTAAAAGTTAGTAAGATTTCTAATCTAGCGAAGGATCTGGCTCGTTCTTTGGCAGTACTTGCTGTCAGGGTGGTTGAAGTTATCCCTGGTAAGTCAGTAGTTGGTATCGAGATACCAAATGAGCACCGAGAGATTGTCCGCTTTAGCGAAGTTTTGCTATCTAAGGATTATGATGATGCAGAGTCACCGGTTACCCTGGCGTTAGGAAACGATATTGCAGGCGACCCGGTCGTTACAAACTTGGCGAAAATGCCGCACTTGCTGGTAGCCGGTACGACGGGTTCAGGTAAGTCGGTTGGTGTTAACAGTATGATTCTAAGTATGCTGTTTAAAGCACAACCTGATGAAGTGCGTTT
>NZ_LWEY01001825.1:0-777 GCF_001634935.1 Oleiphilus sp. HI0043
TGCTTTATTATCTAACCAAGCATGAAGAGATTTCAGAATCTAAGTCACGAGAGTTTCTGCTAACTGCGACAGTCATCGGCGCGATAATTAAAGATACTGGCTCTATATCGGGGGCTGAGGTCGGTTGCCAAGGGGAAATCGGTTCTGCCTCAGCGATGGCGGCAGCTGCTTGCTGTGCTGTCATGGGGGGGACTATTTGGCAAATAGAAAATGCAGCAGAGATTGCCCTAGAACACCATTTAGGTATGACTTGCGATCCGGTAAAAGGTCTTGTTCAAGTACCTTGTATAGAGCGGAACGGATTTGGTGCCATCAAAGCCTATGCGGCTGCGTCACTTGCGATGCACGGTAACGGTAGCCATTTAATTACCTTGGATAATTGTATTGCGGCGATGAAGCAAACTGGTGAGGCAATGTCAGAAGAGTTCAAGGAAACCTCTCAGGGAGGGTTAGCAGTCAGGTGGGTAGACTGTTAACATTATCTGAATAAATTAGGTATGGGAGATAAAGGATGACAGAAAGCGCAATCGTTTGGCGCAGTTGCGCAAAGGCACGCTTGAAGAAGGTCCCTTTTTTCATTAGGCCATTTGTAAAATCCCGCGTAGAAAAAGTTGCCAGGGCTCGTAATTTAACAGAGATAAATGAGGGCTTGCTAATTGAAATTAAACGAAAAGAAATGCCCGGTTAGAGTGGGAATATTCGTTTTTTCGGTGTGTTTTATCGTCTTTTCGCGGTAAACTCTGCGAGTGTTATAAAGGAACCTCAAATCTCTAATGA
>NZ_LWEY01001826.1:0-1395 GCF_001634935.1 Oleiphilus sp. HI0043
ATAGAAATCTTTATGTTCAAAGGCATAAGGAGGTAAAAACCCCATCGCTGGTTTTATCGGCCTGGCTAGTTTACGCCAGTCGACAGATAATCCCGTTTTCCATATATTGCCTAGGCAGGCGATAAATTGGCTATCTTCAGCTTCTTCTGTTGGCTTTGGTAGGGCCGTTATTATATTAAGGTCATCCTTATCTTCCAAGCATTGGCTAAGTAAGTGAGACGCAACACGTCTTGGGCCGCAATCTATAACAATAAGGTTTGACCACTTGCTTAGCTTTTCAGTGCCACCTTTGAACTGTACCGGAGCTACTATCTGGCTAGCCCAGTAGCGAGTGTCGCTTGCTTGTTCATCTGTAATCCAGTCGCCGCTGACACAGGAAATAAATGGGATACTGGGCTTTTTGCAATGAATGCCCTTGAGCTCTGTGATGAAAGCCTGCTCGGCAGGGATCATCATTGGCGAGTGGAAAGCGTGCGAGGTTCTTAGCTTTGTGCAATGAATACTGGCCTTCTCCAGTGCTTCTTTTGCTTGTTCAATATGAACATCTTCACCAGAGAGAGTGAGTGATTCAGGAGTATTTTGAGCTGAAAGAACAACACTATCCGGAATTAAGTGCTTGATTGCGTCAAAGCTGCTTTCTACGGCTAACATGCTACCACTCGCCTGTCTTTGCATGACTCTGCCGCGCGTTAAAACTACTCTAATTGCCGTGTGTAAATCGAATACCCCAGACAAGGTTGCCGCAGCTAGTTCACCAATGCTGTGTCCCATCATTCCGTCGGGTTTGATACCAAGCTCCATTAAACTTGATGCAATAGCATAACCCACCGAAAACAATGCTATTTGCGTGTTCTCAGTAAGGTGAAGGCTTGGATCATCCGAGAATAGGATATGTATGAGATCGACGTTAAATTCGTCTTTGCATATCTCGATGCAGTTATCCAAATGTGCTCTAAAGAGCGGAAGTTCATTGTAGAGCTTCTTACCCATACGATTAACTTGAGTTCCTTGTCCAGGAAACATAAATATAATCTTTGGGTCCTTTGTAGGCGCGTCTGAAGCATTCTTAGTGAACTGTGATAGTTCACTAAGAATGCTGTCTCTAGTTGTTCCTAATATAGCTTGTCGATACTTCAATGCTTGTCGGTGAAAGCAGTAGGTGTTTTTAAGGTGATCGATATCTGTGTCAGTATTTTTTAGTAGAAATGTTTCAAGTTGCCTAGCTTGATCAGCGAGTGATTTGGGTGAATTTGCACTAAGACACAGTGGTAGTTTTGTTGGTGTCTGTGCAGAAGCAGTTGCCGGCTCAGCGTCATACCCAGAGATAATCACATGAGCATTGGTGCCTCCTATGCCAAATGAGCTGATACCTGCATATCGCTGGCCAATTTCCTG
>NZ_LWEY01001827.1:0-1530 GCF_001634935.1 Oleiphilus sp. HI0043
GCTTCAATTGAATCATCATCTTTCAATGACAGCTCTTCAACTAGTTCAGGATGAGTGGCCGGAGCGTTGCGCGCATCCAGATGAGAAAGAATAAACTCTCGACTGGGAATAGGATTTTCGTATTTCTGCGCTTCGCGATCCTTATGAGGATCTTGCGTGGCTTTACTGGTCTTTTTTGTCATGTGTCCGCACTAAGAACTAATAATTGGGAAAATCACTGAACGCTAGTTAGCTTCAGATTCCCAAAAAGGGAACTGTCCGCTGCCGAACAGTTTAAATTTAGCGCAGAGTATAGCCTTTATAGAGCAATATGTAGATACATATTCACTTTTGCCGGGTCTTGAACAACATGCATTTGAGAGCGTTTAAGGCCGCAACAGGTCGCCAAGTATGTCATATGCGCTTCACTTCTGGGGTTTACATGCCAGTCAAGGAAGTCCATATAGGGCTGGCTAGCGTTATTAGTGCTCAAATTAGCAATGACGATTTCACTTCCCTTTCGCGTATGGCTCATTAGCTTTTCCAAGGTTAGCTTAAACGAGGCATCGTTCAAGTAATCAAATAACCCTTCTGACCAAATCAGGTCATACTTTTCATCGCTTTCAATATCTTGGACTCCGCCATGTGCAAAGCCAACCTGATCACTATACTTACGACACAGGATACTAGCGTAATCTAAAGCCTTCCAGGACTGATCAATGCATAAAAAAGACGAGTCGCTTTTATACTGCCCCAAGTAATCCGCGATAGAGCGGGAAGAACCTGAAGCGATATTTAGGACATTCATACCTTGCTGATGCTGTTCCGCAGCAGCCATTACGTCAACGAAGTAGCGCTGGCTATGTTGAAAGGCCGAAACAAAAGCCTGACTATTCCAGAACTGATCCCAGTTCCTTAAGTCTGTCTTGGGTGTAAGAAAGTGACCGTAAATACGTTCTAATAATTCAAAGTCGCCAGCATAGCCATTGGGTTTTCGATACGCCAAGCCTTGCATAGTATCGAAACTTAGCGCCTTGCCCATCAAGTCTTCTTTATAGTCTGGCCCATAGTAATTAAATTCTCCTCGGCTCTTTGCCTGATTAAAATCAACCAAAGCTTGTTTTAATGCTGGGTACTGATCAGGCTCTGGGCCACCAGCATTCACAAGATCCTGCAAATAAAGTACGGATGTATTCATACTTTNGACCTCACTAAGAAAGTAACAAATAAATGGTCATATCACTGCCCTGCTTCACAAACCTAAAGCAAATACGGACGAACATAGATACCTATGACCGTGAAATTCCTATATCTCTCCATTCTGAAGAAAAAAATTAGAACAAAAAAACCAATTTACAGAGATATAGACGGACAAAACGCAGAAATAGTCACAATTATTTTATTTTTCTTTTTTATTCAGACAGTTAGCTAGATGTCAGCCATGACATCTAGCTCTTTCGTAGGCAGAGGGTTCGCCCCTCAAAATTCGGAGCTCAGTAGAAGCCGGAGGTCATATTTAAAACATGCCTAATGTAATCAATAGTTTATGAT
>NZ_LWEY01001828.1:0-954 GCF_001634935.1 Oleiphilus sp. HI0043
TATGACGTCGTCACCTGCCTGGAAATGCTTGAACACGTACCAGACCCTTCTTCAGTTATAGCGGCTTGTGCAAAGCTTCTGAAACCTGGCGGCGACCTATTCTTATCAACAATCAATCGTAACCCTAAAGCTTTTATGTTTGCCATTGTTGGCGCCGAACACCTACTAAAGATGCTACCGAAAGGCACGCACGAGTATAAGAAATTTATCAAGCCATCTGAGCTAACAAGTTACATCCGCAAGGCAAAACTGGACTTTCAAGATATTACCGGCATGGTCTACAACCCATTAATAAAAGAATACAAATTAGCGCGAGACGTCGATGTCAATTACCTGGTACATGCCACCAAGCCAATCGATTAGCTTATACCCCCTCATAAACGACATTCATAATGACAATTAGCGCTCTACTATTTGACCTGGACGGAACACTCGTTGATACAGCCAATGATTTTGTTCAGGTTCTCAATGAACAACTGATAAGTCACGGACGAAACCAGCTTCCAGCCGACACGATTCGTAATACTGTGTCCGATGGCGCAAGGGCTTTGGTAAAAATCGGCTTTGGCGGCGAACCCGGCACCGAGCCCTTTGAATCACTTAGACAAGAGTTATTGGAACGCTATGAATCGCTAGTAGGAAAGCATGCCAAGCTCTNTGACGGCATGGAAGAGGTTCTCACTCTTTGTGAAGACAAAGACATTCCCTGGGGAATTATCACCAACAAACCTCGCCTCTACACCGATCTATTATTACAGCGTATGGACCTAGACAAACGAAGCCGTGTGACACTCTGCCCCGATGATGTCCGCAAATCCAAGCCTGACCCAGAATCCCTTCTTTTAGCAGCAAAGCAACTTGGCCTTGCGCCCGGTAATATCGTCTACGCTGGCGATCACGAAAGAGACATTCAAGCAGGTCAAGCTGCTGAAATGATTACAGTAAGTGCGCTAT
>NZ_LWEY01001829.1:0-938 GCF_001634935.1 Oleiphilus sp. HI0043
GGGTGGTTAGCGCGCTTGGTTGCAGCAGCAGATTTTAATGGCCTGACTGTGATAGCGACAGAAAATGTTCGTTTGATCAGAGAGCGAAAGGATTTGCGTCGACATAGTCATGGTCATCATGGCGAAGAAGAGCATAAGCATAGTAGCGCTTCTCTTGATGAAAATGATGATATTTCCAAGATGGTTGGAAGGGTTGACCCGCATGCCTGGCATAGCTTGCAGGCTGCAAAAGTATATATTCGCAATATCACCAATGCCTTAGCGAAGGTTGACCCTCCGCATGCCGGAGAATATGAAACGAATGCACAGGCATATATTGAAGAATTAGACTTGCTTAACCAAGCTTACGAGAAGAAGTTTTTGGCTCTGCCTGCGTCTCAACGACAAATGGTTGTTCCTCACAATGCCTTTGCTTATTTGGCTCGAGATTATGGTTTGAAAATGCGGAGCTTGCAAGGCATCAGTACGGGAGGAGAGGCTTCTGCAGCACAAATTGCACAAGTAGTTCGTCAGGTTCGGAGCTCTGGCGTCAAGGCGATTTTCGAGGAAAATGTCGCTGACAATCGCCTTATCAAAGTTGTGCAAATGGAAACGGGAGTCAATTTTGGAGGTGAACTGATCTCGGGCGCCTTATCTCATGAGCTAGCGCCAAGCTATCTCGATATGATGCAGTACAATCTAGCGAAAATTTATCAAGCCTTGAAGTAAGCTGGGCTGAGTTATAAGTCCAGTTCTGGAACACTTTGGTCGACGGTACAATGGACAATCCCATCTTTTAGTGTGGCACTGATTTTGTCTCCCGCCTTGAAGTCGCTGCACTGGGTTTGAACTTTCTGTTTATCGGACTTTAATATGGCATAGCCGCGCCCTAAGGTTGCAAGAGGGCTTGCCGTGTGCAGTGTCTGGGCTAGAATCGCCAGTCTGTGTTGCTGTTGTTC
>NZ_LWEY01001830.1:0-970 GCF_001634935.1 Oleiphilus sp. HI0043
CACATCAATCAAGAAAACACAGCAGACCAATTTCTTCTGTGTGATCAGGTCCACACGCTGGAAAAACTAAGTAAACAATATAAGAGCGAACGTAATGAACTAATAACTGCAAATTTGAAGCTTGTTTTTAGCGTAGCTGGCAAATTTAGATTCCTCGGAATGCCTTACAACGATTTAGTGCAGGAAGGCAGTATCGGCTTACTTAAAGCCATTGAGCGCTTTGATCCCAGTAAGGGGTTCCTCTTTTCGACTTATGCTTATACTGCCATTAGTCATCACATACATGCGGCTATCGAAAAGCAAGCAAGTGTCGTTCGTAAACCTTACGATCAACTCCGCGATAAAGCAATTGCCGACAAAACGAGGGCAAAGCTAGAACAGCAGCTATCACGACCTCCTAGAAGCCATGAGTTTAGAGCGAGTTTGCCAGATAACATCAGTAATAAAGCACCTTATGTCGAATTAAATACTCATGCGACCGCTAACACAGAATGGTATGCACAGTCTCCAGAACCTGAAGAACACGAACTCATTGGAAAAAACGAACAAGACCTAAAAACACAGGAGCTCCTGTACAAACGAGACCTAAAAAACATCCTAGGGAGCTTAGATCTACGAAAACAAACCATACTCCGAATGCGATATGGCATAGGAATCAACCGCACCTACACGCTAAAAGAGATCAGCGAGATACTCTTCATCTCATCTGAAAGGGTTCGCCAATTATCGCTTCAATCTGAAAAAGAGCTGAACACAATCTTAGAAAGTGAACCAGACACCGATCTGGGCAATGGCAATTGAGATCCATTATTCAATTTGATTCGTAATGATTAATAATGAGAGGAAACGGACTATGAATTTATCAAATGCGATTATTAAAATCGACAAACTACGCTTACGAACATTCATCGGCTTTAATGAAGAAGAAAAAATTAAACAACAAGATATCGTCGTGAATGTCGAACTACAT
>NZ_LWEY01001831.1:0-1293 GCF_001634935.1 Oleiphilus sp. HI0043
ACCATAAGAGTGAAAGTTAGCTTCTTTGAGTTCGCACTTAAAGAAAACTGCGTATTTGCTTAAGGTCTTGAGGATATGTTCAAAGCAGCTTTCATCTACGGACAGCAATAAACCATTTGAAATCCGTACAACTTTAAACAAGCCATATATACGTCCCTTGGGTGTGTTCAGGGTGCCATAAGAGAAATGGTTCGAATCTAGGGAGTTGATATCAGTAGAGCATTGACCTTGAAGAAACTTTTCTGAGTCTTCACCAGTGATGCTGATAAAACGACTGGGTAGATTGATAAACATGTGAGTCATAATGTGGTAACTGTCAGTTGTAATTAGTTTTTTAGTATTTAGCGATTATACAGCATCGCGGTGCTTTATATTGATATTGCCGAATTTGCTAAAGACGCGAAAACGTCTAAATGAATCTGGACACTCAAGGTTTAGAGGTGTAACTAATATATGAGATTTACTTGTGTACGCACTAATAAAGGCTAGGCGACTATCAATAAGAGGAGCATGTTTTACCGTAAGTAAGCAAAGATATCTGGAGATAAAACTTTTTCCAAGTATTTGTCCGTTGATTGCATCTTCGTTCGAAAAGTAAATACTAAGGTTCTCGTTGGAAACAACTAAGGAAGTGATAGCAAAGCGAGAGCGAAGCAAAGCTCGACTTAGCAGATGGTAAAAACCAGCTAGTGTGCATATCAAGCAGATAGAAACTTTTAGCGGCAGATAAATTTCGTGAGTAAGGCTAAGAAAAATAGCCGCGGCATACGGGAGCAAAATTACTCCCGCAAGTAACTTGGACGGTATAAACTGAACTTTAGTCTGGCTGAACACGGTCAAGAATAATCTTAACTATGCGAGCGTGATCCGGGTCTTCTGGTGCTCCGTTACGCATAAACCAAGCAAAAAGATCGGGGTCTTCACAATCTAATAAGTTTCTAAAACGGGCTTGGTCATCTTCAGGAAGAGTAGAGTAGGCCTCTTTCAAGAATGGCACTAACAGCACATCAAGTTCGAGCATTCCTCGGCGGCTATGCCAAAACAATCGGTTGAATTCAGCCCTTTTCGTTTCATCGAGCTGGCTTGTTTCTTGGGTGTCATTTGCTGAGTTTTGCGAAGGCTGATCCGACATTGAGTTATCCAATTGTTTGCAGAGGCTGCATTATAGTGCTTGCTTTGGGTACACTCAAGAACAGAGCGTCGTTGTGGTGTAAGATATAAGCTGAATGACTCCGGCTACGCATCGCCGTGGTTAATTAGTGTATATTTAACTGAATAATGAATTTAGAGGCT
>NZ_LWEY01001832.1:0-597 GCF_001634935.1 Oleiphilus sp. HI0043
CTCAAGAGCCAAAAAGAGTGGCGTGTCATTGCTCTTGCCTCAGAAAGCAGCGCTTCCTGAACTCTTTGCTTGTCCCAGGAATTTAGTCCTGACTTTGCCAAGCTAGCACTTTCGCTCCAGTACTTCTCCAACATTGAAATTGTATTTTTAAAGCTGAGACTTAGGAATAGTAAGCGTTCAAAAAAAAGTATAAAGATTAATACACTCAGAGCCAGTATGGCCGCGACAGGTAAACCACCGAGCTTGATTAATTGATCAATGCTTGAGTAAAAGTCGAAACCAATTTGCGTCATCTTAACAGTCTGCCTTGGAAGGGCGAGTGTCTTGAGCTGCGTTAGCTTCTATTGAGCCTTGTTCACTCATATATTTTGCAATAAAGCCTAGGCTTTGCTGGCTAAGGAACATAAGAACCTTTTTCGACTTTGCTGCTAACAGATTGTGAGAGAATAGTAGTGGCACGGCTACCAGTAGTCCAAGAACTGTAGTCATTAGCGCTTGTGATATCCCGCCAGCCATTAGTTTTGGGTCTGCGTTTCCGACTAAAGTAATACTTTGAAAGGTATTGATCATGCCAACAACGGTGCCGAGTAAGCCCAG
>NZ_LWEY01001833.1:0-438 GCF_001634935.1 Oleiphilus sp. HI0043
TTGAAGTCGGGTAAGTTCCTTTTCCGCCAAGCTCTACAAAATAGCCCTTAACATTCTTACCGCTTAAACTAACACCCTCAACGGGAACAATCTTGACGAAGACGTTATACCAATCCAGACCCCAAGTCATTCTGGTAGAGAATCCTCTTTCTGGACCATCAATTTCATTAACGATTTCATCATCAACGATTGATGTGATTTCTTGATATGTCAATTGAAAAATCTTTTGCTCTTCTATGGCATATATTTTGTAACCACCATCTTGCTTTAATGTTGTTTGGTGGGTACTACACCCAGTCAAAAAAGCAAAAAAGACTAGAGTCGTTAACCTCATGTAATGCTCTCCATTGGCATGTAACGCTTACATAATGGGCCGGAGCGTAGCGACGGTCCAGCCCACAATTTCTTTTGTGGGCGATCATTGATGTACTTGTTATA
>NZ_LWEY01001834.1:0-973 GCF_001634935.1 Oleiphilus sp. HI0043
TGACGCATCCATACGCAGCAAAAATGAGTTCAACGGCGATAGATGTATGTAACAGCTTGGCCTTGCCTTATTGGCGATTTTCTCGAGAACCTTGGGTCGCGCAAAAGGGCGATAACTGGATCTCGGTCTCTTCATGGGCTGATGCGGTCACTGAATGTGCCAAATTTAAGAGAATCTTGCTGACTGTCGGGCAGCTGTCTCAAGACGACATGACGCGACTCAGTGATGTTCTAGCGACTCAGGATGAAAGCAAATTAATCTACCGAACCGCCGCGCCATCAAGAGCGTCATTGTCAGGCAGCGTGGAATGGATCAAAGCGATAGGTCCTTTTGATCTTGAGTCAGAGAGAGCCTTATTACAGGTAAATCGAATTGACTGTTTAGTGACTAAAAATAGTGGTGGCGATGCCACGCAAGCGAAATTGGTAGCCGCACGAGAGTTCGGGGTTCAGGTGGTGATGTTGACGCGCCCAAACATATCGCCAGTCAAGCATTTGTTCAGTGACCTTGATGACTGCCTACATCACGTCGAAAGTTCGCTGTCTGATTCTCTCACCCTTGAGGATCAAGATACTGAGCAAAACAATAGCGAAAAAAACGTATAGGAAACCGAGATGCCATTTGATTACGAATTGGACCCGAAAGCGATTGAGCGACAAAGCTTTGAGCTGATTCGCCAGCTAAGCAACTTGAGTTGTTTCGATAAAGAACAACAACAGGTCGTGATGCGTGTCGTACATAGCTTAGGTATGCCCGAGCTGACGGATAAGATTCTGTTTAGCGCAGGTGCTTGCGAAAAAGGCAGAGCGTCCTTGGGTCAGAATAAGCCAATTTTGTGCGATGTGGAGATGGTCAAGCAAGGCGTTACTAAGCGCATGATTGAACGAGAGCCCCTGTGTTTTTTGAACGATAACGACACCATTCAACAGGCTAAACAACTAGGCGAAACAAGGTCGATGGCTGCCTTAAGTTC
>NZ_LWEY01001835.1:0-1261 GCF_001634935.1 Oleiphilus sp. HI0043
CGCCCATAAAGAAAAAGTAGTGAGCTTATTTCCCTTTGCAAAAGTCCGAATCATTCCAAAAGCCAGTCACTGGTTACATGCAGAAAAACCGGAAACCTTTATAGGAATATGTGAACGTTTTCTTACGGGTATCGACTAGACTATACATAACAACACTAGAAAGGTAGTTATGAGTTTACCAACAATAATAGATATTGAAGCTTCAGGCTTAGGAAAGGGCTCTTATCCAATCGAAGTAGGTTTTATTTCAGGTAAGGGAGAAACGGGCTGTACCCTGATAAAACCATTAGCTCATTGGACGAAATAGAACCGGGACGCCGAAGCGCTTCATGGAATATCCCAAGAGCTATTAAAAGAAAAAGGGCGAGATATTGTTAGCGTTGCCCAGTGGCTTAACCACAACCTTGCAGGTCAGACCATATATTCAGATGGCTGGGCTAATGACATGTGCTGGCTGGGTCAGTTATTTGATAAAGCTGAATGTATACAAGCCTTTCGAATTGAATCTTTACTCTCATTGCTTAGCCAGGAAGAACGAGAACAATGGACACCCGTCCACGACAAAGTTATTGAATTAGCAGGTCTGGCGCGTCATCGGGCCAGTGCAGATGCAAAAATGATTCAGGATACTTATGCAGAATTAAAAGGCTTGCCCAGAAATTAACGAACTCGTGATATTTAATCGATTATAACAATGGATCCGGAAATAGGAGTTCAATCTTGCTTTGGATCTATGTTAATCTCAAATGCTACCGTGTAATGCTGTCACGGGAGAATACAACTATATAAAGGGGTTAGGATAATGAAACTTAATAAATTGACCGCTGGTATTGCGATCGTGGCAGTAGGGTTAACTGCACAACAAAGTTATGCAAGTTCAACACTTGATGCAGTAAAAAAGAAAGGTATGGTAAGTTGTGGCGTGAGTGTCGGTTTAGCGGGCTTTTCACAAAAAGACGAGAAAGGGCAGTGGAGCGGACTGGATGTAGATGTTTGTCGTTCGGTTGCTGCAGCGGTTTTAGGCGATGCAGATAAAGTAACTTATCGCCCACTCACTGCAAAAGAACGCTTTGAAGCACTAAAAAGTGGCGAGGTAGATATTTTGTCTCGTAATACTACTTGGACTCATACACGTGACACATCACTAGGTTTGAACTTTGCTGGTGTAAACTACTACGATGGCCAAGGCTTTATGGTATCCAAAAAGCTAGGTGTTAAAAGTGCATTAGAGCTCGATGGAGCATCTGCCTGTATTCAGGCA
>NZ_LWEY01001836.1:0-1899 GCF_001634935.1 Oleiphilus sp. HI0043
TCGATTGGTGAATTTGATCTAAGAGTTGATTAGACTCATTCTGATTACCCACGAACACCGACATTAGTCGGATTCTAGCGGTTTCAAATGCATCAAAAATCTCAGAAAACGCGTACAGTTGATCCAGACTTAATCGCTGCATTTCATCGACAATCAGAACGATCTGATAAGTTTGATAAAGGCTAACTAAATCCAAGGCATGTTGTACGAAGCGTGCGGCCAAAACATCCGATGAGTCGGATTTCGATACAGGCACATTGACGCTCAAGCATAGATTGTTAAAGACGCCTCGTATGGTTTTTATATCACGACGATTGATGGAGGTATAGATCACCGGAACGCGACGTTGTTGACGATTACGCAAGCGATCAACGAGACGACGTACGGCAAAGGATTTTCCAATTCGTGCCGGCCCAATAATATAGCCGCCGGTTCCTCCGGTCCATAGCCAACGTTTCACTGTTTCCTCTAATTGGAGCGATGCTTGAGTATCGAATACGACCTCTAGCGGTGTATCGATGAGGGGGTGAAAAGGCATTTCCTGGGACGTCATGATGGTTCTCCAGGATGGCTAAAAGCCGTCTGACTAGACCATGTGGCATTGGCTTTAGCTTGGCGTTTCGCTTTTACACGTTCTGGCTGATTGAGGTCGAGGGCGTCGCCGTTCGATTGAAATGTAGTGGCTACGTGTAGCAGTCTCAACGCATGCTTTGGTTCCTGCTTGTGTTTAAGTAGATAGTGCAGTAATCCCGCTAAGGGATCACGCGCCTGAATTTTATCGTGGCGAATTAATTTGTTGATGTATTTTCGGATCGTGATGGAGTGGGGGAATCGTTGCCAGGAACGTGAGCAGGTTGCTACGCCGATAGGCCTGCCCATTTCGGTGTCGACCTCAAACTTGCGAATATCACGCGCATCCATATTCGCGTAGACATGTGTTTCGCTTGGCGCTAATCGAGCGAGGTCGCCAAGGTAGTAATGCACGCGTTCAAAATACAAATAACATTGCCCGCTGTCGCGATTTCGCTTAATGGGTAATCGTAACCGGAGGCGGAACGGGTTGCGTGGCACGCCAATGTCTTCAGAGACACTGGGGTGCCAGTGATGTTGCCATTGATGCGCAAACAACGTTAGAGGGGAAGATCCGGCATTTCTTCCGCCTTTACTTAGTACGTTATGTTGAGTCAACACAATGCTAAGCGCTTCTTCAAACGTTTGCAGACTGATGGCAGGAGGTTTAGTTCGGTTTTTTGCATCTTCTCGCTTAGGGTCACGCGGATGCGATCCTGTCGTCGAAGGTAATTTATGACTATGGTGGCGATTAATATAATCAAAGGCACGTTCAACTTCACTCCGCGCGACAGGATGTTTCGGATGCCCAAACTCAAGGGTCGCCCCTTGATCAACGACAACAAGCTGTTCAATCGCCTTTGCGTGATGCATCCAGGCATTGTCAAGTGCAATGCGTTCGAATACAAGGGGCGATAAGTCAGGTAAGGACGATGGAAAAGTGGCACCCGGGTCGTAAGTAAATAAGGGGGAAGTGAGTGTCATCGGCTGCCAAGATTGCAGACAGTTATCGAGTAGTGTCTGTAGATCGAGGGCACTAGGATGGTCTGTGAGTGATAGGTGGTATCCAAGATAACACGAAGAGGCCACGTCTACTGCGATTAGTAAAGTCGCGCGAGCTAATCGCAGAGGGATTAATTCATCATTTAAACAGAGAGTCAGCCGTCCCTGGAAATCAATGACCTGCTCATCAATTTCGACACGATCCATGACCTGCAAAGGGGGCTGGCTGGCTGGAAATTTCATTCGAGCTGTGCGCTCTCGTGCTTGAAGCGCATTCGCGAGCTTTTTATGAATATGACGACGTAAGGATTCGTAACCGTACTTATT
>NZ_LWEY01001837.1:0-545 GCF_001634935.1 Oleiphilus sp. HI0043
ATGCGATGAAGTTTCAGCCTCAGTATCAATTATCTTCAACACGAAAGAAACTCAGAAGAAAGGCTTAGCCTTGCGCTTTAATGAATTAGTTAAGAGGAGACTGGGAATCAAGCTAAGCCCTATATCCGGTGACAAAAAGATCAGTGACGCCATAAAAGTATTCCTATTCAAAGTGGCCGCCAAGCTATTGAGTGGTAAAGTCTAAAGCTATTATTTACTCTTAACAGAAATAGGGAAACTCAAATGCCGTTACAAACAAGCCCAAATATAACACGACTAAGCTTTGGGCTTCTTCTACTTCTATATTTACTATTTATTCTAGCGGCAAGCTTTTACCTAACAGGAAAGGCACCCAGCACAGAAAGTGCAATCCAGACCCTACTCGAAAAAGGGAGTGCATTTTCTTTTAATTTTCACAACCTAAGAGATGTTGCTACGAACATACTGCTGTATATGCCATTGGGCTTTCTTTGTTCCCTATATATAGCGAGTAAATCCTCTCCTAGATTAATGAGCCCCTATCTGTTTGTTGGTTTTTTAGTCAG
>NZ_LWEY01001838.1:0-1035 GCF_001634935.1 Oleiphilus sp. HI0043
AGTCGGGGGATACCTTGCGTCACAATAGCAAAAAAAGGTAAGTCTTTTTGGTGTTTACCAATAGTATTGACTACCGCAATTCTGGAGTTGGGTGTGACCTTGGCTGCTGAGAGCCCATTGGCGATTTCATACGATAATAAAGGAATATTGATTCCACGCCAGGATACAAGACCTAGAAAGTAATCTGGCTTAGTATCGCGGTTTTCAGGCGCTTGATAGCCTACTACTTCAGCGACGCTAACGTTAGGTAATAAGAGCTGGGTATTACTAACCGGTAGATATAGGCTAGAGATAACACTTTGAGCATCCGACACAATTAAACTCCTTTGTTTGTTTCTAAATTGCTAGCACTGGCGTCAGGTGCACTGTAGCAGCCAACTTTATTAATTAATGCTCGAGCCAGGTCTTTTGGAGATGCGGTGTATGCACTGCATTCAAGATCAATCACAGATTGCGGCATCGAGCCATTCGCACACCCATCTGGTGCTTGAGTCCATACTGAGCAGCCTTGCTTATGCATCGTAGGTGCCATCAACGAGCCGTCATTCCCCATGCCGCTAAATACGATCACATGGCAACGTTTTCCATAATGCGCAAACAGATTTCTTAATAAATGGTCAATTGATGGACCATAGGGTCCTTCCCATTCATTGTCTCTAATTGAGACACCATTAGATGAAAAGCAGACTTCATTGTCGACAGGAACGACGAGAACTTCGCCATCTTTAACTAAACAGCAGTCGGTTATAGGCTTTAGGTCGAGCATTGAATGACGGCCTAAGACGCGTGTTAGTACGCCCGAGAAGTGGGCATCGACATGCTGAGCATAAAGAAAGCCGGCTCTGATCGTAGATGGAATTTCATCCAGGAACTCTTTCACCGCTGCAGGACCACCGAGTGAGGCTGCTAGAACCCAAACGTCTTTAGATGGCGGATGAGACAGTCTGGGTGCCTTTTCGATGTCTGAAGGCTGGCTGAAAACGGGCTTAGACTGAGCTTTATCTATTGCGACGTGATTGGTGGCCTGGGAGTCTA
>NZ_LWEY01001839.1:0-765 GCF_001634935.1 Oleiphilus sp. HI0043
GGGAACATACCGACCTTATAAATAAAAAGTTTGATAGCGACTCAAAATATCGCTTAATTCTTGCGATGTGGAAAATTGCTTACGCTGATAGCGATATTGATCGTTATGAAGAGCACCTGATCAGAAAGGTCAGTGATTTGATTTATATACCTCACACCCTGTTCATCAAAGCGAAACACGAAGCTAGTAATATATAGCACTTAGTTTTAGAACGGACGTCATAAATGATAATTATCGGACATAGAGGTGCTCGGAACGAAGCGCCGGAAAACACTGTAACGGGCTTTATTCATGCTCAATCAAATGGCTGTTTGGATTTCGAGTTAGACATTCAATTATCTTCAGATGGAGAGTTGGTAGTCTATCACGACCGAAATTTGTCACGCACAAGCAACCTGCAAGGCAAGATAGCTCATTATCCCTATTCTTTTCTAAGCAAAGTTGATTCCCGACATAATACACCAGGCTGGCACTCTCCCTGTTACATTCCACACCTACAAGAAGTGGTAGATAGCGTACCAAATACTCGAAGCTGGCAATTTGAAGTAAAGAACGATCATCGGCATGTATTGAAACTAATTGTAAAGCGATTACAAGATTTTTTTCGCAGCAATAATCTTTATGATAAGGCAACGGTTACTTCTGCCAGCCGCTGGATTCTACATGAAATAAACCGATTATCGCCAGAAATAGACACCGGCTATGTCGCAGAATACCGGTATCGCAGGCCATTGAAGACCGCTGTATCGCTCGATTGCAAGCTAC
>NZ_LWEY01001840.1:0-649 GCF_001634935.1 Oleiphilus sp. HI0043
GGCTTCATCCAGTATACAAGCAAGTGAGAGTTCAAGTGTTTTAAAGCGTAGAGCAGTGAGCGGACGCCCAAGCACTACAAATAAAAGTGTGCCGTCACGCCCGGAAGTACAGAGTACTAATCGTGGTCAACGCGCCACGCACAGAGCCAAGAAGTTATCTCACCCGGTAGACCTTCTAGTCATCGGCGCTTCAACGGGTGGGCCGGTTGCCTTACAAAAAGTACTGTCAAAGCTACCGGCTAATCTGCCGGTTCCTGTACTGATTGTTCAGCACATGCCTGAGACCTTTACCCCTGCATTTGCAGAGCGCCTAAACAATTTATGTCAACTTACCGTTAAGCATGGAGTAGATGGGCAAACATTGCAGGCAGGAACAGCAATTTTAGCACCTGGAGCTAAGCAAATGATTGTCTCGGGTAAAGGTCGGTCTATCTCAATTTTGGAAGGTGATGCTAGGTTGACCTACAAACCTTCCGTCGACGTGACTTTCGGTTCAGCTTCGAAAGCGTTCCCCGGAAGAGTTTTGGGAATTGTTCTGACTGGTATGGGGGCCGATGGTAGAGAAGGTTGCCGCTTGCTTAAACAGTCTGGCTCCACGGTTTATACTCAGAACGAAAAAAGCTGCGTAATTTATGGAATGCCGATGGCA
>NZ_LWEY01001841.1:0-638 GCF_001634935.1 Oleiphilus sp. HI0043
CATACTACCTAACACATAAAGCGCAATCGATTGGTTACCACCCAGAAATCATTCTTTCCGGTCGTCGTATTAACGACAACATGTCTGCTCATGTTGCCGAGAAAGTATTGAAGCTTATGACCAAGAAGAAAATTCAGGTTGTTGACGCAAACATTCTGGTCATGGGGCTTACATTTAAAGAGAACTGCCCTGATATTCGCAACACCAAAGTGACTGATGTTATTACAGAGCTCCAGGGCTACCACGCCAATATTGACGTCTATGACCCTTGGGCAGATGCAGAAGAGGTGAAGCATGAGTATGGGCTTAACTTGATCAGCGAACCTAAACAAGATCACTACGATGCAGCAGTCATTTGCGTATCACACGACCAGATCAAAGAAATGGGTATCGCAGAAATCCGTAAGCTATGCAAAACCAATAACGTTATCTTTGATGTGAAATATCTATTCGACAAAGATGATGTTGATGCGCGTTTGTAAGCCTCAGCTCGGCATTGAATTAAGAGCCCGGTAGTTACCGGGCTTTTTTGTTATCCGCTTGCGATTCGATAATTAGCACCACATGGCAACCATTGGCACTCACTACATCCTCAGCGCGCTAGGCGGCGCGAGAAAAAAAGGCGTCGATACTCGCCA
>NZ_LWEY01001842.1:0-725 GCF_001634935.1 Oleiphilus sp. HI0043
TCTGCTAGTGCGTTAATTTTCGCTGCATCTTCTAAGGGGAGTCGGAATGTGTAGTCTTCAGAAGTAAATGTTGCTTTGGCTTGTTGTTCCCAGCATTCTGCTAAGGCTTTTATTTTCATAGCTTGAATCCTTGTGTGGTCGGGTTGTTCATTTTTTACGCTTAACTACAAGAATAAGTGTAGGTTGTTTGTTCAAAAAGTAGACACTTAAAAGTGTGTGCTTTTGTTAATGGTTTACTTGTTGTGGATTGTGCTCCATATTTATATATCTAGTTTTTACTATTTTGCGCAAATAAGGATTGGCTTGTAGTCACGAGCTTGTGATCAGCTTGCTTGCTAGCCTTGATAATCAAACACATTTGGAAAAGGTATATGTCAGAATTACACCCTTCTTTACGAGAAAATGTCCGTTTGCTTGGTGAGTTGTTAGGGCAGAATATTGAAGAACACCTTGGTTCGGAGTTTGTGGCGAAGTTGGAAGCCATTAGGGCTGCGGCAAAGCAGGATCGTGAAGCTGATGCGGGGGATGCGCATCCAGAACTTGTTCGTTTGCTTCAGGACCTGGGGGACGATGAGATGTTATTTGTTGCTCGAGCGTTTAACCAGTTTCTTAACCTGGCAAATATTGCTGAGCAGTATCATGGGGTAAGACGGAATCGCACCGATAGAGAAGACGGTTTGGAAACCTTTGACCAACTGCTGGACCGTTTGAAGGCCTCAGGTACC
>NZ_LWEY01001843.1:0-846 GCF_001634935.1 Oleiphilus sp. HI0043
GTGGGCATGGCCACCACCGATTAACACCAAGTCTTGGCTAATGGGTGTATCAGTATTTGTCTCATTTTTTTTCACGTTTATTCCTAATCCAGCTCTTTAAGAGAGGCGGTAATCAATGGTAATCATTCGTTATCGCTCCCTCTTTAGTGCCCTAAACCTGTAGGCAGAGCCTTCCACGGCTCGCATGAAGGCTAGCACGAGGTTGATCGAGCGAGGGATAGAACCCTCTGCCTACAGTCATTGTTATTTGTTAAATATAAGCTTGAATGCCACTACTCCGCCAGTGCGCACGGCGCACCCTATAACGGGACTGTTCCTCTTACACTAACGCATATCCGGCAAGGCATTGAGCCGCAGCTTTCGCCTAATACCGCGTGATAAGGTATCGACAAGAATATTCAGCAATGCCGTCACTAAAATTAAAAACAAGGCGCGATCAAAGCGCAACTCTTCGAAGGCCGAGTCGACGTAAAAACCCAAGGTATGCACGCCGAGAATTCCCAGTATGGCACTCTCTCGTAGAATCACCTCCCAGCGGTAAAACAAAAAGGCCAAAAAGGGCCGATATAATCTGGGCGTGACTTCGTAGGAATATAGATTAATGCCTTTCGGGGCGTCTTGTCTTAGCTTAAGGTTGCGTGATGCGTTGCCAATCAAATGCGCGATAATCGCACCATTGTGCAAGCTCAAAGCCACGATCGCGGGCACCATCGAGGGACCCATCATAATCAGTAAAACAAACACCAACATCAGCTCAGGTATAGAGCGCAAAACGACTAACAAGAAGTGTGACAGATAACGGCTGCCTTTGTTCAAAAATAAGGGTGAAATAAAGGGGTACATGAC
>NZ_LWEY01001844.1:0-728 GCF_001634935.1 Oleiphilus sp. HI0043
TAACTTACTACGGTTGGTGAATGGTCCGGTTTTAACTCGGTGCCAGACAGTACCTTTATCATTGGTAACTGTTTCAATATTGGCTTTTAAGCCCTTAAAGGCGATAGTGGCTTTTTGGCGCTCGGCATCTGCCCGGTTTTTGAATGAGCCAGTTTGAATCACATAGAAGTAGTCTTCACTGCCTGATTTTTGTTTGAAGCGATACTCTTCTACCTTCGGTGCAGTCACTGTCGATTCTGGAAGGATATCGTAAAAGTTGAAACGCTTTGCCGGTGCTTCTTCGGCGGGCGTGCTTTTGCTGGCAGAAGGGGATTTTTTGGATATTGTTGGCTGTTTCTCGGGTGTTTCAGTGGGCGGAATAGACTGTAAAAAATACAAGCCATAGGCAAAAGCACAGACCAGTACAATTAGGGAAAGAAAAAATGGTGTACGGTTTTTTACCGGCGCTGAGCTTGGCACTTCTTTAGGGCTTGCTCCGCTGGCCTTCTTGCTCGCGCTGCTTTTAGCCCCGCCAGACTTTCCCGAAGAACCTTTTTTTGTCTTGGGTGCTCCGGGCTTTTTAGTGGTCGAGGGCTTAGCAAAATCTTGAGTCATATGATCAACGCGTCAATAGTTTATCGGGTGTGATTACATTTCTTCAGGAGCGCTAACCCCTAGTAGCTTAAGCCCGTTTCTCAATACTTGCTGGATGCTTAGGCAAAGCACTGCACGAGCATCTCTAATTTTAC
>NZ_LWEY01001845.1:0-1282 GCF_001634935.1 Oleiphilus sp. HI0043
ACACTATTGTTGCCAGCACTTAAGGAAATCACCCAGAACTAAAGCTATCTCACTTGAGATGGCTTTTTTTCTGCTCATAAAGCTGATGAATTTTCTCAAAGTACTTTTCGATAGTTTTACGGGTTGCCTTGATATGAAATCAGTTAAAAATCAGAGCCTGTTTCTATCCTACCTATAAAAGTTTTATTGCTTTGTCACTCCTCTGTTTTGGAGTCGAGCTTTTCCAAGCATCACCTTATTCTCATCCGGAAGATAGTGTACTCTAAGCGCAAATTAATGATTGGAAATGGCTAGACCTAATGAACGCAAAACGAGCAGATACGATTGTCGTACTGGACTTTGAGACGAGTGGCTTATCTCCTGATATGGGAGAACGTGCGATAGAAATTGGTGCAGTGCTGATTGAAGGTGGGGAGATTACAGATAGCTTTCAATCCCTAATGAACCCCGGTATTCGCATCAGTGCTTTTATTGAAGATTATACCGGTATTAGCAATGCAATGTTGAGCAAGGCGGCTCCCTGTGAAGAGGTGATGAAGCGCTTTAATGATTTTATTGCCGGGCATAACCTAGTCGCTCATAACGCCTCTTTTGATAAACGCTTTCTTGATGCTGAACTATCACGAGTTTCTTGCTCCTATCCGGGAGACTTTGCCTGTTCTTTGCTCGCTTCTAGGCGTATTTTTCAGGATGCGCCGAATCATAAGTTAGGAACTTTGGTTCAGTATGCGAACCTTGATACTGTTAGCTCAATCTCATCGGGTAGTTTTCACCGTGCCTTGTATGATTCAGAGATGACTGCCAAGCTGTGGTTAGCTATGTTAGAGGATATTGGTGAGCGCTACGGTATTTATGATTTACCGTTCTCTTTTATTCAGCAGCTTAGCAAAGTGCCTAAGAAGTCGGTGCATAAGTTTATCAAAGATTAATACGTATCCTTAGTCTTCGATTACCCGGGCTCAGTTAAGTGATTGAAGGGTGATAAAGCAGTAGCTTAGATCTAATCGCCTTGCTGCCATTCAACAAAACCGCCATCAAGACTATACACTTCTCTACAGCCTTGACTGGCGAAAAATTCAGCCGCGCCTTGACTACTGTTGCCGTGATAGCAAACCACAATTAGTGGCTTTTCTTTATCCATGTCAGATAAATACTGTTGTACATTGTCATTCGAAATATGAACCGAGCCTTCTATATTTACTGAAGCAAATGAAGCGGGGTCTCGAATATCCACCAAAGAACACGCCTTCTCCCTCATTAAAGACCTTGCTTGCGGAACTGA
>NZ_LWEY01001846.1:0-707 GCF_001634935.1 Oleiphilus sp. HI0043
TATTTTGCACCTCGTCCATAGTCCCCTCTGCCAATACAGAGCCTTGATGCAATACCGTCACGGTTTTGGCAATTGATCGAACAAATTCCATATCGTGTTCAACGACCACGACGGTGTGTTCACCCGCTAAAGAGTTCAACAGCTCAGCGGTTCGTTCTGTTTCTTGTGCCGTCATGCCAGCAACCGGCTCGTCAACTAATAGCAAACGTGGCTCAGACGCGAGCAACATACCAATTTCCAACCACTGCTTTTGCCCATGTGATAAGGAACCTGCCAGCATCATACGGTGCTCTTTCAAGCCAATTGTTTCCAATACGTGGTCAATTCGGCCTATCTCTTCCGAACTAAGTGTAGAAAATAAAGTGGGCAGCACGCGCTTGTTTGTTTTTAGCGCTAGCTCAAGGTTATCCAGAACTGTATGCGCTTCAAACACTGTGGGCTTTTGAAACTTTCGACCTATCCCTAGCTGAGCAATCTCTGCTTCATCTTTTTCCAGCAAGTTATGTGTTTGACCAAAATAAACCGAGCCTTCGTCACATTGGGTCTTTCCGGTAATCACATCCATCAAGGTCGTTTTACCTGCGCCATTTGCACCTATTAAGCAGCGAAGTTCACCATCATTGATATAGAGGTTCATGTCATTCAGTGCTTTAAAGCCGTCGAAACTGACTGACAAGCCTTCGATATAGAGAATCACGTTCTTCGAT
>NZ_LWEY01001847.1:0-780 GCF_001634935.1 Oleiphilus sp. HI0043
CTAAACGATCAATTAGCTCCTACGTTGAATCCCAGGGTGATAAGCTTCACCTGGCAACAGTCTATACTGTCATGGACAGTATCCGTGGTGCAATGAGCATCATTGGTGAGGAGAGGTTAACGTCCTTGTTATTGAAGTGCATGTCCTGTATTCAACAGGAGTTGGTTGACGGTGATACGATGCCTGACCAGACTTTGTTAGAAACTCTGGCTGATGCACTGACTTCATTGGAATACTACATTGAGAGTATGACCAAGGCACAAACCCAGAATGATGCTTTGTTAAAGTTGTCAGAAGAAAGTCTGGCTTCAATTGGGTATGGTACTTAAGCTTATACAAGGGTAGGAGGTAATTATGTTCTTGCCCGTCTTGTCTATTGCTATTCTCGGCGCTCTGCTAATTGTTATTTCTTTCAAGTACCTGTTCCTTCGTACATGGTTCAAGGCATGGCTAAAAGCTACGCTTGCTATTCTAGCTATACTCTCTGCAATGGCCCTTCTTTACAGTTCCTGGGATTTGTACAGTTTTAAAGCACAAACTTCTGCTCAAAAGATAGCAAGCGTTGAAACATTTAGACTTGGACCTCAACGATATAATTTGGTTTTAGAGCTAAACGAACAGCCTCCTCTGCACTTTGAAATAGAAGGGGATGTGTGGCAGCTGGATGCTCGCTTGCTCGTCTGGGGAGATTTCTGGCGCTTTTTAGGGATGGAAGATGCATTTCGTTTTGACCGCTTATCTGGACGTTACCATTCAATAGATGATGAAAGAAATAAGCCC
>NZ_LWEY01001848.1:0-1003 GCF_001634935.1 Oleiphilus sp. HI0043
ATTTATCGATCGAAGATCTGTTCTAGACCTTGAACCATGAGCGGGGCTTACGCCCCGCTTTGAAATATCCTGGAAATCAAAGCCTATCTTAGTTATTTGGCTTAAACCCGACAGACTTAAGCGGGGACGAGAAGAACTCATCAGCACTCAAGGGCTTGTCAAATAGATATCCCTGCCCAATCTCACAACCCAACTCTTGCAAGAAAGCCATCTGCTCAACTGTTTCCACACCTTCAGCCACCACCTTCAAGTTCAAAGTATGTGCCATAGCAACAATTGCCGCCGTGATCTGCTTGTCATCATTATCGTTGGGTAAGTCCATAATAAATGCACGGTCGACCTTGAGTTTATCCAGAGGGAGCTGCTTAAGATAGTTAAGAGAAGAATATCCCGTACCAAAGTCATCAATTGCAATGGTTAGTCCCAAAGACTGCAACTCTTTCAATAAGGAAATCGCATGCTTAATATCGGTCGCTAACAAGGACTCAGTCACCTCAAACTCTAGGTTCTCGGGGTTAACACGGTGCAAAGAAATTGCCTGAGTAATATCGTTAAGTAAGTCAGGATCACTAAACTGGCGAGCTGACAAGTTGATCGACATTTTAACATCACATAGTCCGCGCTGCTGCCAATCGGCACACTGGCGGCAAGCTTCATGAATAATCCACTTACCAATGGGAATAATCAGACCGTTATTCTCTACCATATCGATAAAGAAAAATGGCGATAACAGACCGCGCTTAGGATGCTGCCACCTTAATAGAGCTTCGCAACCAATCAGCTTTCCGGTACTCAAATCCATTTGCGGTTGATAGTGCAATACAAACTCTTCCCGTTCGACAGCATGGCGCAACTCTTCCTCCAAGGCCATACGCGAGTCAGCATCTTTATGGAGCTGGTGATTGAAGATATGGTAGCTATTCTTACCTGAGGCTTTGGCTTGATACATCGCTAGATCGGCATTTTGCAACAAGGTTGCAGCGGATACACCATCCAAAAGCGA
>NZ_LWEY01001849.1:0-728 GCF_001634935.1 Oleiphilus sp. HI0043
ATCAGTGTCCTTGAGCAAACGACCGTATTCAAAGGATAAATACCACTGATCACTCAGCTTATAGTCTCCTCCGATAATCCAGCTTAAACTGAAGTTCGTTTTAAATAAATGTGACTCGGCCACGAATGGGCTGGGTTGAACCGCTGATTCCGCGTTAGAAATAGCACTTTCCGAGACGGTTCTAATAACTTCATGACGCGTTACATCTGCTCGGTAGTAAGATAGTCCAAGTAGTGCGTAAGCATTAAAATAATCTGTAATCTCTTGCTCGGCTCCCATATATGTCGCAATCCAATGATCTAGGTTGACATCCTTTGCTCCTTTAAGCGTGTCTTCTTTGATTCCCTTGCCGTAACGAAACTCTGCTTTGAAAGTGTCATCTAGGTAGCTACCATAAATAACGCTAAGGCCGTAGGTTTGTGCAGTAAGGCCGCTGAATGATAAAACCGGAGAGCCTTCAGTTCTATCTTCGTAAGATACGCTGTCAGAGAGGACGAGATTAAGGTTGAGCCTGTTGAATTCGTTCAAAGAAAGACCGACAGATAAGTAGTTTCTTTCGGACTTAGGGCCAGGGTTGCTAAAAAAACCGTTATCATCGTTGGCTTGAGTCAAAGTAGAAATAGATAGCAGAATTGAAACTAGGGCGAGTGCGAAGCGTTTGCAAACCATGTTGCTGGGCATCCTTAATTTTAGTTGATCCATTTGTAGATCCGGTTTTGCTACGGTTG
>NZ_LWEY01001850.1:0-1032 GCF_001634935.1 Oleiphilus sp. HI0043
AATCAAAAAAAACGGGCTATAGGCCCGTTTTTTTTGTTTTTTTGGTTTCTTTGTCTACACTGAAAAAAAGCAACGTTATTGTTGAGTCTTTTAGGGATCGAACAGTTAATGACAAAGTCCGAATTAGTTGAAATTATTGCTGCGAAGCAAACGCAGTTGTCAGTCAAAGATGTTGAGCTGGCGATAAAAACACTTATTGATCTTATGTCTGATACCTTGTCGTCAGGGCAGCGTATTGAGATTCGTGGGTTTGGTAGTTTTTCTCTACACTATCGAGCACCAAGGATGGGTAGAAATCCGAAAACAGGTGAGTCTGTTAGTCTTCAGGCAAAGCATGTGCCTCACTTTAAGCCAGGTAAAGAGCTTAGAGATCGTGTAAATGAGAGTCTAAAAGAAGGCTATTAATCAAATTCGCCTCTAATATAGTCAGCGTGTTAACATGGTAAAGATCTAGGCACGTTTCAATATTTGAGTCAGGTTTTATTAATGGCACGTATTTTATTCGCTCTTTCATTTCTTCTTTTTGTAGTTATTCTACTCGCTTGTGTTGTTTTTGTTTTACGAAATGATGCGCTTGTAGCTGTGGATCTATTATTTGTCGAGTTCACCTCTCTTAGTGTGGGGTTTTGGGTGTTAGGCAGCTTGGTTGTTGGCCTCATTCTTGGTTTCTTATTTTCTGTACCGACTCAGATTTCCCTTTTTGGTTCGAAAAAAATTAAAGATAAGCGTCTCCAGACAACAGAAACTAAACTGTCGAGACTTAAAAGAGCGACCTCAAAAGGCTAGTAAATGGAAACTGCGCAGCTCTGGGTTTTTCTGTTTTTAGCGCTTTCTTTAGGCTGGTTGCTCGGATATAGCGCTAAGCAGAAAAGGTCTCCTACTAGCGAACCTAGCCAAACAAAGGTCGGTGAAAAGCACCGACTCCAGCTGCTTTTTGATAGTTATTCCGATGATGCTATAGATCGATTGATTAACTCCCTGGAAGTATCCGAAGAAACTCTTCAAACACACATCTCTATCGGTACGCACTTT
>NZ_LWEY01001851.1:0-805 GCF_001634935.1 Oleiphilus sp. HI0043
GAGTTTGGACTGGTTAGGATAATCACCTGGCCTTTGAACTGTCTACCGAGCCAGCCAACCAAAGCCCAATAATCAACCCCTGGGATTCCTGCATCGACGAGAAGAATGCTCTCGCTTCCCGCTAATAGAAGCTGCTGTTCAAGCTCAGGAGATATTTGGTTGAACGTCTCAAATTCGCACCCCAGCAATACATCTAGAGATATTCTTAGCGTATCGAGCAAGACCTGATCGGTAGAGATTACCTTAACGTGCACCTTCACTCCTAACAAACCAGACAAAGCGAATAGGTTTCGTCATAACTAATTTCTGCTCGTAGATTTGACGCCTTCGCCAACATGAAAAACTCTAGTTTTAAGCAAGCTAATTCTGCACCACGCTCAACACTTGATAGTAAGGGGTTAAAGTAATCGTTATATGTAAATCGCCCTCCAAGATCAAAGTGAATACACTCTCTTTGAGGCTGAACCATGTCTTTAATGTCATAACCTAAAATGGAGTAATAATCTTTAAGGGTCGCAAGCATCAACACCATTGCAGCCTCATTACTTTCAATATTGCGATCAAATCGTTTTTCGCTCTTGATACCGAACTGACGCAGCAACTTAGACAAACGAAAATTACTATTCATCGCTGTCTCAACTTCTCTAGCATAAACTCTTTTAACTGCCGCTATTATTCTCTGGCTTAGAAAACGCTTGAATTGCTCGCTATCCCGAATACATACCTCGTCCATATAACGCTTGGAGTGCAGCCAACCTCGCTCACATACAGCCAAATACTCTGCTGGAAATAACACCAATTGTTC
>NZ_LWEY01001852.1:0-1006 GCF_001634935.1 Oleiphilus sp. HI0043
TATCTTCCTGAGCAAACTCAGCGCTTTGTGAAAGCACTGATTACCTTGTGTATTCTCTGCGTGAGTCTGTGGACGGGTGTTGCTCAGTCTTCAGAAGCAAAGCTGGTTGATGAGTACCCGGTATATCAACGTGCTCAAGACTTAAATTACGGTCAGGTACTGTTCCAGTACCATCAAGGAAATTTCTTTGAAGCTTTGAGCGCGCTAAATGTTGCCAAGCTCCGTTCCGGAATCCAGGGGCATGGCCAGCATCCCGAATTAGTGGAGGGGGGGCTGATGCTCTCTTACGGAATGGTCGAAGAGGCCAAACTAGTATTTGAGACGCTTCTAACCAAGCAAATTTCATTGAGCGATCGTAACCAGGCTTGGTACTACTTAGGTAAGGTCTTCTACCTTACCGCCGATGATAAGCGCTCTTCAGAAAGTTTTGACAAAGTACAGATGCAGCTTTTGCGAAAGGAAAAGCCTCATTTGTTCCATGAAATGCTCTATATGAAAGGACTATTGATCGGACGGGATCATAGTATCAAACAAGAAAATAAACCCCTTATGCTTGCAAGCTTGATTAGCCAGATTCCTCCTGGCAACTTATGGCGACAGTACCTTCAGTATAATGCCGCCGTTGGTGGACTAGCGGCAGCGTCTAATGCGAACTATGAAGTGGTTCGAAGTGTTGCTTTGCGAGATTTGAAGCGCTTGGCAGCTGGTTTGCTTAATCAAATAGATGAACTCTATAGTCAGTCGAATGATGTTGGTGCTGGGGAGCGTATTAACTTACGAGAACAGTGTTTGCTAAGCCTTGGGCAGCTATACCTTCAGCAGGGAGATAATCAATCCGCTTTAGGTGTCTTACGCGAAATCAGAAAAGATAGTCTGTTATCTGACCAGGCACTTTTCGCTTATTCAGTTGCTGCGACTAACCTTGGTCAGCACGGCTTGGCGCTCGAAGCTTTAACGTTGTTGAAAGAGCGCCCACAATTTACGCCCTGGTTACAGCAAGTGCCTT
>NZ_LWEY01001853.1:0-621 GCF_001634935.1 Oleiphilus sp. HI0043
TCAATAAGTGCCCAGGCTTTAGCCGCTTGAATCAGAGATATATTTGCGCGAGGCGATAAACCGTGTGTTTCATTGCTTTTTAAACGACTCAATGTTGCCAGCCGGTAGACGTAGTTGACGATACTGTCTGAGCACTGAACTTTGGATACTAGAGCTTGAATTTTGCTGAGAGTATTCTCGTTCAACACTGCTTGTAATTGATTTGCCAGCGCGCGTCGATCAATACCTTTGAGTAGTTGTTTTTCAGCGTCTTCACTTGGGTAACCTAGTGATATGCGCATCATAAATCGGTCTAATTGTGACTCTGGCAGCGCGTGAGTACCTGACTGGTCGCTAGGGTTCTGAGTGGCGATGACGAAAAAGGGCTCAGGGAGTGCGCGGGTTTCACCTTCTTGTGTGACCTGGCGCTCTTCCATTGCTTCGAGCAGAGCACTTTGGGTTTTAGGGCTGGCACGATTGATCTCGTCAGCGAGTACAAGGTTGGAAAATATCGGGCCGGGGTGAAAATGGAACTTACCGTCTTCTCGGTTAAAAATATTCAGGCCCAGTAAGTCACCAGGTAGTAGGTCGCTGGTAAATTGGATGCGTTGATAGCTTAAGCCCAAAGTTCCTGCTAAAGCG
>NZ_LWEY01001854.1:0-21649 GCF_001634935.1 Oleiphilus sp. HI0043
TTTGCGCATTCCATCGGCTTAAACCAAGTTCATATACATCAACTTTCCCCCCTAACTTTCGTGATAAAAGATTGATTTTGTCCTTTCTGATCAGTACCCTTCACGCCTAGCCGATTTGGGGGTATTAACATACCCCTAAATCATTACTTAGGTAGTAAAAAAATAAGCGATGTGTGCAAGGTTTACATTTCTTATTTTTTGCGTTTCCACTTTATGTAGAATAATGGACCCTCAACGATGAGCAAAGAGACCAACCAAATCACTTACAACTACAAAGTTGTAAGACAGTTTGCCATTATGACGGTGGTATGGGGTATTGTCGGCATGGCCGTCGGTGTTCTTATCGCTGCTCAATTAGTATGGCCAGAGCTAAACTTCGATTCACCTTATTTAAGCTTCGGTCGTATTCGCCCACTGCACACTAACGCAGTTATCTTTGCTTTTGGGGGTAGTGCTCTATTTGCTACATCGTTTTATGTGGTGCAGCGGACTTGCCAAGCACGCCTGGTCTCGGACACCCTCGCGTCATTCATGTTCTGGGGCTGGCAAGCGGTCATCGTTCTAGCAGCGATCACTTTGCCACTAGGCATTACTAGCGCAAAAGAATACGCAGAGCTTGAGTGGCCGATCGATATTCTAATCACCTTAGTTTGGATAGCCTATGGCGTCCTCTTTTTTGGTACCATAATGAAGCGTAAGACCAAGCACATTTATGTTGCAAATTGGTTCTATGGCGCATTTATTATCACTGTCGCGATTCTACACATCGGGAATAGCATGGCCATTCCAGTCACGTTCTGGAAGTCCTACTCTGCTTACGCAGGTACTGTCGATGCGATGATGCAGTGGTGGTATGGCCATAATGCTGTTGGTTTCTTCCTGACGGCAGGCTTCTTGGGCATTATGTACTACTTCGTTCCTAAACAGACTGGCAAGCCAGTTTATTCTTACAGACTATCTATTATTCATTTCTGGTCACTGATTTCTTTATATGTATGGGCAGGCGCTCACCACCTACATTACAGCGCTCTTCCTGACTGGGCACAGAGTGCGGGCATGATCATGTCCCTAGTCCTACTAGCTCCATCATGGGGTGGTATGATCAACGGTATGATGACGCTTTCTGGTGCATGGCATAAACTACGTACTGACCCAGTACTACGTTTCTTGGTTGTATCGCTTTCTTTCTATGGCATGTCTACTTTCGAAGGTCCGATGATGTCTATCAAGACTGTAAACGCGCTATCTCACAACACTGACTGGACTATTGGGCACGTTCACTCTGGTGCACTCGGTTGGGTAGCGATGATTTCTATCGGTGCGGTTTATCACTTGATTCCAAAGCTTTATGGCATTAAAGAAATGTATAGCACGTCTATGATCAACCTACACTTCTGGTTAGCGACTGCCGGCACGGTTCTATACATCGCCGCAATGTGGGTAAACGGTATTATGCAGGGCCTAATGTGGCGTGCAGTAAACAATGACGGTACCCTTACCTACAGCTTTGTAGAGTCTTTAGAAGCAAGTCATTCTGGTTATCTTGTTCGTGCAATTGGTGGTGCTATCTTCTTGTCAGGTATGCTTATCATGGCCGTGAACGTTTGGCTAACCATTAAGCAGAAAGATGCGAAAGCACTTGATACCGTGACTGAAGCAGCTTAGGAGAAGAGTCAATGAATCATGAGATAATAGAAAAAAACCTTGGCTTGATGATCCCTCTGATTGTCGTAGCTATCAGTTTTGGTTTCTTGGTAGAAGCAGTTCCACTGTTCTTCCACAAAGACATGCAAACCCCCATTGAAGGTCTGAAGCCACATACCGCTTTAGAACTTGAGGGTCGTGATATCTATATTCGTGAAGGTTGTCACACCTGTCACACGCAGATGATCAGACCTTTCCGCGCTGAGACTGAACGTTACGGTCATTACTCAGTTGCCGGAGAGCATGTTTATGAGCACCCATTCCTATGGGGTTCTAAGCGTACTGGTCCTGATCTGGCTCGTGTTGGTGGTCGCTATAGTGACGACTGGCAACGTGCTCACCTTTATAACCCACGTAATGTTGTACCTGAGTCCAAAATGCCGTCCTACCCTTGGTTGTTTACAGCTATCGTAGACCACAAAGGTACTGCTGCGAAAATGGAAGCACTTCGTACAGTAGGCGTTCCCTACACCGACGAAGACATTGCCGGTGCAGCAGAAGCGGTGAAAGGTAAAACAGAAATCGAAGCTATGGTTGCGTATCTACAGCAGCTTGGCACCGTTCTTAAGAACAAGTAAGAACCAATATTATGGATATCAACACGTTACGCGGTCTATCTACCATCTTGGTCATGATCGCCTTTGTCGCCATATGCTTATGGGCCTATAACGGCAAAAAGAAAAAAGATTTTGACGATGCAGCCAACCTGCCCTTTCAGGATGACGATATCGCGGAACGTACCTTGAGCGAAAAAGAGAGAGAAGAACATGACTAGTTTTTGGAGTGTATGGGTCTCAGTCATTATTATCGGTACTTTGATCGGTAGTACATGGCTGCTAGTAGCCACCCGAAAAAGCCAAACTACAGATGAAGAGACTGAACAAAAGATGCCCCATGCCTTCGATGGGATCGAAGAGTACGATAATCCACTTCCAAAGTGGTGGTTCCATATGTTTATCGGTTCAGTTGTTTTTGCATTCGCATACGCATTGCTGTACCCGACTTTAGGTAACTTCCAAGGTTTCTTAGGCTGGTCTTCTACCGGTCAATGGGAAGCAGAAGTTGCTGAAGCTGATGAAAAGTACACACCTATATTCAAAGCCTACGCGGCAAAGCCAATTGAAGAACTCGCCAAAGATGCCGAAGCAATGAAAGTAGGACAGCGTTTGTTTGCTAATAACTGCTCAGTATGTCACGGATCAACAGGTCGCGGCGCATTAGGCTTTCCAAATCTGACTGACCACGACTGGTTATATGGTGGAAGTCCAGACGCGATCAAAACCACCCTCCTGTATGGTCGAAACGGTCAAATGCCTGCCAAAGGTTTAAATCCCGCTATGAGCAAAACTGACATACAAAATATGACTCATTACTTACTTTCGTTTAGTGGACGTAGTGATGATAAAGCAGCTGTTGATGCCGGCGCAGCGATGTACCAGACTGCCTGTGCAGCCTGTCATGGGGCTGAGGCTAAGGGTAATCAAGCCGTCGGCGCACCAAATCTAACAGATGATGTTTGGCTCTACGGCGGCACGGCATCTAAGATCAATCAAACACTCACTTATGGTCGAGCAGGCGTAATGCCAGCACAAAAAGACCTACTTGGTGAAGACAAAGTTCACCTACTTGCAGCTTACGTTTACAGCTTATCTAACAAATAAGACTGTCTGAGACTCGTGGGCCTGGCTGAGTAGCCAGGCCCACTCTCACAGAATATAAGATCTCTTCTCTAGACAGCCTTTGCTCATCACAGACTTTCTAGAAAAGAAACCTTTCCTCCACTAGATATGGAAGCCGTTGCCTATGTCTAAGAAGATCCCAGCCCAAAATATCGAACCCGGTACGCAGAAACTGGAAGTCTACGGCCAAGATTCAAAGCAAGCAGACGTCAGTAAGACCGTCGAGCTCTACGAGTCTCGAAAAAAAATCTACGTCAAAAAAATTGCCGGTCTTTTTCAGCGAATCAGGAAGTTTTCACTCTGGGCCTTGATGGCCATGTACTTTTCAATTTGCTGGATATCAATCAACGGCCAGCAACTGGTTCATTTCGACCTCCCTGCACGTAAATTCCATATCTACGGCATGACATTCTGGCCACAAGAGTTCGTTCTTTTAGCACTGCTTCTAATCATTTGTGCCTACGGTCTGTTTTTCGTCACCACCCTTTTTGGGCGCGTCTGGTGTGGTTATACCTGCCCACAAACTTCCTGGACCTTTATTTTCATGTGGATTGAGGAAAAGGTTGAAGGGAGCAGGAACCAACGAATGAAGCTTGATAAAGCGGAATTCAGCTCTGAAAAGATGATCAAAAAGACCCTTAAGCACACTCTTTGGTTATTGGTCTCCTTTGGCACCGGCCTGACCTTTGTCGGTTATTTCTACCCTATTCGTGAGTTAGTTCCAGATCTGTTCACCTTTAGTGTAGTCGACGCCTGGGCAATATTCTGGATTGGCTTCTTTACAGTTGCAACCTACCTGAATGCTGGCTGGTTACGTGAACAAGTTTGTTTATACATGTGCCCTTATGCACGCTTTCAATCTGTAATGTTTGATGAAGACACACTTGTTGTTTCCTACGACAAAGGTCGTGGAGACCCAAGAGGAAGCCGCAAACGTAATGTTGATTATAAAGAACAAGGCCTTGGCGACTGCGTTGACTGCGGCATGTGTGTACAGGTTTGTCCAACGGGCATCGATATTCGTGATGGGCTTCAGTATGAGTGTATTGGCTGCGCCTTATGCGTCGACGCCTGTGACTCAATCATGGACAAAATGAAGTATGACCGAGGTCTAATCAGCTACACCACTGAGAATGCCCTCATCGGTAAGAAGAGCCATATACTAAGACCCAAAGCCATTGCCTACGCTGTATTATTACTCGGCATGATGGGTGCGTTTGCCTATTCCGTTGCAACACGTGTTCCACTAGAGTTAGACGTAATAAAAGATCGGGGCGCTTTATACCAGCTAACGGGTTTAGGTAAAATCGAAAACACTTATATTCTCAAAGTTATGAATATGAGCGATGAACCCCATGATTTTGACATTACCGTCAAAGGCATTGAAGGGATAAAGATTACCACACCCACTACGGTATCCGTGAAAGCCGGAGAAGTATACACTCAACCAACTAGCATAGAAGTCGACCCCATACATATGGAAGTCACCCACTATGATATTGAGATTACCGTCAAGGCTACAGATAACCCAGACTTGGTCGCATCAAGCGAAAGCCGCTTTTTAGGCAGCGCTGAATAAAGCGACACAATAGAAATTAACTAAGCACAACCGAGGTAATGAAATGAAAGCAGCACAAGATGAACAAGCTAAAAAACCATGGTTCAAACAGCCGTGGCTTTGGTTTGTCCTGAGCGTACCTATTGCTTCGGTTATACTCAGCAGCATTATGGTAACTGTTGCTGTTGTTGGTCGTGACACTCTGGTTAGCGACAACTATTACAAGGATGGCATGGGTATAAACCAGACGATTGAACAAGATAATATGGCGGATGACCTCGGCTTGAAACCAACCTTAGAAATTGTTGATCAAGCCATCATTATTGAGCTAGTCGGTGACAAGTATCACCCTACTCTCCAACAACAAGCCTTTTTAACCTTGAAGATTCTACACCCAACCGTGGGAGACCAAGATCAAGTTATCAAGCTTCTGCCGACACCATCAGGCCAGTTTGTTGGAGATTTAACATCACCAGTTGATGGCCGTCGATATGTCGACCTCTATGCCTTTGACGAAAGCTGGCGGATTAGAGAAGAAGTCACCTTCCCGACAGGAAAAGTAACGCTTAATATAGGTGGCACCGAAAATAACGAGACTGCTAGCAAGTCGCAGGACTAGGTTGGCAACACATGTGCAAGACTTGCTACCACTGCAATGAAGAGATTCCAAAAGGCTTTAGCGCAAAGCTTGAGATTGGCGGAGAACAACAATCGTTTTGTTGTTATGGTTGTTTAGCGATCGCAGAAACCATTGTCTCTGGTGGTCTCGATAACTTCTATCAACACCGCACTGAAGCCTCATTAAAGCCCGACGACTTCACCGACGCACAACGCGATGAACTACTTCTTTATGATGACCCGGCGCTACAAACTGACTTTGTTACGGTAGATGGCAAACAGTCTGATGCTGCACTTAGTATCTCAGGAATTACCTGTGCCGCTTGTATTTGGCTCTTAGAGCGCGAAATCAGCTCACTTCCCGGCCTGATAAATCTATCAATCAATCATACGACTCACAAAGCGCTACTTAGCTGGAACAATGAACAGATCAAGCTAAGCAAAATCCTGATTAAAATACGCAAGCTAGGCTACAAAGCCTTCCCCTATCAGGAAGACAAAGCGAGACAACTTGCCGAGAAAGAGAAACGCAGCGCAATGTTTCGTATCGCTGTCGCTGGTATAGCGGCGATGCAAAACATGATGTTTTCAGTCCCCTTGTATCTAGGCATCTATAGCGGTATCGATGCCGAGTTTATCTCCTTCTTTCGATGGGTCAGCATGTTAATGTGCATACCCGTTGTGTGCTTTTCAGCGCTACCATTTTTTCGAGCGGCCTTACGTGACTTGCAAACACGTCATTTAACGATGGACATCCCTGTATCGCTCGCTATCCTGACCGCGTTTTTTGCCAGTGCTTTCCTGACGATAAACAGCGAAGCAAGCATTGAGACCGATGTCTATTTCGACTCAGTTGCGATGTTTACCTTCTTCCTATTGCTTGGCCGGTTTATGGAAATGCAAACTCGCCATAAGCACCTGAACAGCGATGCCGAAATGGGTAAACTATTGCCTACAACAGCGATCATTAGAACCGAAGATGGCGAAAAAAGTAAACCTGCTCACCAGCTTGAAATTGGAGAGGTACTAGTGGTTAGACAGGGCCAAGTATTTCCTGCCGATGGCGTGGTTATTGAAGGTGTCTCCAAAGTCGACGAGTCAGCCCTCACAGGAGAGTTTCTCCCCATTGAAAAAGCGCTTGGGGCTCAGGTAAGTGGTGGCACCGCTAATGTCGAAAATACCTTATTCGTTCGCATTACCGCTACTCCCAAAGAGAGCCGTGTCGCAGCGATTATTAAGCTCCTTGATAAAGCAGCAAGTGAGAAGCCCAAAACCGTATTAATGGCAGATAAAATTGCCAGCCACTTTGTAGCAGGTGTGCTATTCGCGGCTTGCGTCGTTGGTCTCTACTGGTACTTTAATAACCCCGACGAAGTATTCACCATTGTTTTATCTGTTTTGGTTGTTACCTGCCCTTGCGCTTTATCTCTGGCAACACCAACTGCAATGACCAGTGCCAACACATTCCTTCGCAGCAAAGGCTTCTTAATCACCAAATCTCATGCGCAAGAAGCCATGAACCAGATTACCGATATTGTTTTTGATAAAACAGGGACACTAACCAAAGGTGAACTCAGCATTTCTGGTGTGAAGCTTTTTAGTCACTGCGGAGAAAGTAAAGCGCTTGAAATCGCTGCCGCACTAGAACACCACTCCAGCCACCCGATCGCCAAGCCTTTTTCTGAATTTTTCACCAGCCCAGCCGAAAGGGTTACAAACCATCTTGGAAAGGGCCTCGAAGGTTTTTTTCAGGGGCAACACTACGTACTGGGCAATGCAGAACTCGTTGAACTAAAACAGAGTTGCGAACAAGCATTACAACAGCATAATGGCCTAAGCCTATATCTGAGCGATGGCGAGAACCTGATTGCGCAATTTATGCTAAATGATGCTTTACGCTCCGACAGTAAAGAAAGCATCAAACAGTTTCAGGAAGCGGGTATCACCACTCATATATTAAGTGGAGACCACCAAGACTCTGTCTCCATTCTCGCCTCTAAACTCGGCATCGCTAACTACAAAGCAAAACAGTCGCCCGAGCAAAAATTGGCCTATGTCAGAGGTTTACAGGCCGCAGGCAAACAGGTCACAATGGTGGGTGATGGTATTAACGACCTACCTGTCCTGTCTGGTGCTAAGTTATCAATATCGATGGGCGAAGCCAGCGACATTACCAAGTTAAATTCAGACGCTATTCTGCTCAATGGAAATATGACGGTTATTAACGAAGCTTTCCAAAACGCGCAGAGAACACGTAAAATCATTAAGCAAAATATGACCTGGGCCATCATGTATAATCTATGCATGCTCCCGATGGCTGCAGCTGGTTGGGTTCCACCTTATTTCGCAGCCCTGGGAATGTCCTTGAGTTCTTTATTAGTTGTTTTTAACTCTCTCAGGTTAAAGCGCTAACATGGACAAGTCGCGAGCGTTGGAAAGGTGCTCCAATTAAACTGATTTAAGATAAGAGTTAGCTTCGATGGAAATATTGTATATTCTAATTCCACTATCAATCATTCTTGTTGCTTTAGCGATTGCCATTTTTGGCTGGGCAGTTAAGAACGGACAGTATGATGACCTGGAAGGCCCCGCGCACAGCATTCTCTATGATGATGATAAAGACATGATCCCGGGGCAAAACAACAAAACTCAAAAGAAAGACCTGAATACTAAAGACAGTCAACATAGTGAAAAATCGGACGACTAAGTTTGCTAAATGACCCCGGTATTCTTATTTCTGCCTTTATGCTTGGCTTTCTAGGCTCTGCACATTGCTTGGGAATGTGCGGAGGTTTAGCAAGTGCCTTAGGTTTACATACCTCATCATCAAACAAGGCAAGCTTCTTACTCTCCTATAATCTGGGGCGCGTTATAAGTTATTGCATCGCAGGACTGATTGTTGGCAGCCTTGGTTTCTGGCTGAGCAAACAATTAGCAGCCTTAGAGGTTCTCAGATATTTAGCTGCAACAATGTTAATTCTAATGGGTTTATACCTAGGCCAATGGTTTAATGGAATACTCTGGGCTGAAAAACTAGGTAGTAAACTCTGGCCCTTGATTCAACCATTATCAAAGCGTTTTATGCCTATTAAATCAATCAAAGATGCGCTAGTGGTTGGCATGGTGTGGGGTTGGCTACCGTGTGGTTTGGTATACTCGGCTTTGATCTGGGCAAGCTTGGAAGCAAGTATCTTCGGTTCAGCACTAATCATGCTTGCTTTTGGCCTAGGCACCCTGCCTTCAATGTTGAGCAGCGGTTTATTAGCACAAAAACTATCCGCGACAATTAGAAAACGCTGGTTCCGCTCTTCTGCCGGAGCAATGATGACTTTATTCGGCTTATGGTCTTTGCCAGTCATCCAGAAAACAGTTTACCAGCTATTAAACGCTTAGCTAAGAAGCCCAATGATAAATTTCTGAAAAAGGCTCAAAGAAACTTTCATATTGTTTATACGCAGAGACGGCATCCTGATTTATTTCCCGCCTAATTTGAACATGACTCGCCGTTCTACTTAGCAACTTATCTTCTTTATGAAAATCCAAACACTGTTCTCCCCAAGGCAAGTCGCAAAACGCCATAAGCGCCTTGGATTCAGCTTCCGGATCACACACTAATTCCTCATATTTAACTGTTGTCACACGTTGAGGGTAGGCATTCTTTGTCCGATCCATTGCTACTAAACAATTATCCACATACTTGAATATATTATTTAAGTCATGAGCCCAGGGTAATACAGACATGTTATTTCGCATAATAGAAACAATCGAAGCGAGTGGAGCTCGATCACAATAAACCACCTTCGCTCTCGGCATCACCTTCATAATGAAATCGATTAGGAATATGTTTTCTAGAGACTTATCAGTAAAACGTTTTACGTCGCTTGATGAATCTTCCGGCAATAAGCCATGTCGCATATAAGAAGATTCGAGCTGACTAACGAAAGCTTCCCAAAAGTTTTGTCCACCACTTTGATAAGCAACGGCTAATGCCTCAATAACGGACCCGGTTTCTTCACCTTTGCCAACATTCTGAGGCCCATGACAAATGATATTTTCCAACAAGGTTGAACCACAACGTGGCACACCAATAATAAAAACAGGTTCGAGATTAGCAAGTCGAGAAGTAAAATGTGCAGAATCAGGTGGCGTCAACTGAGGCAATGCCTGCAGATAAAACTCGGTACTTCTCGGAAATTGAGTAATCGAACTGTAAATTCGATGCGCAGCGACAAGATGCTCCATCTCAACTAGCGGCTCACCTTGCTTTTTAGCAAAATTTGCCAACAACCATTGATAATAAAAGCGATTGTCTCCCTCTAAAGTAGCCTCATCAACATCGATTAAGCGTTGATACAATTCGGGGTGAAGACTCTCTGCATCCAATTGAACAAGGCGATATGCAAACGACAGGTTTTCAGGGAAGTCTTCCGAACCTTTATTCAATACATCTTTAGCGACAGCCAACTGTCCGTGATCAACATGTAGTTTTGCAGCATTCAGATATAAACCTTCACTTTTCAATCCGTATTCAATTGCACTCAAATAAACTGATTGTGCTTCTTCAAAACGTAATAGTTGGTACAACAATTTACCTAATTGCATGCGATAACTTAAATTTTCAGGTTTCTTCCCAACACATGCTTTCAGACATTCAACCGCACGTTCAAATTCCTTAGCCTTTACCAAGACCTCGGCATATTTTCCTGATAATTCAATATCATCTTGTACTGAAAGATAAGCTTCGAAAACCTTTGCTGACTCAACAATCATTCCCATATCAGCATAAAGACCCGCTAGTTCCAATACAAAAGTCCTATTGAGGGGCTCGGCTTGGTACACATGCAGCAGGTGTTGTTTCGCTGCTTGATTATCATTTTGTTGGCGAGCAATCGTCCCTAAAGAATAGTGAGCATCACAGTTCTGCGGATCGATCGAAAGAATCTTATTATAGCAACGACGAGCTCGAGAGAGTCTTTCAGACTGTATATACTCGTTAGCCTGCTGCATTAAGGTTTGTATTTCCGACTCGCTCATATTCCTGCCTTTCGATTTCTTATTAAAATGTAATCCCGAGATGTATTCCAACGCAGCGAGAAGACTCGCGTTAGTTTAACGTGGCATAACCTCAACGATCTGAACCATATCATCCTCTTTAGTTCGGGATGAAGAAATAGATTGCTCTAAATCAAACTCATACTCTTTACGTTCACCACTGCGATCAATTGCTAGTGTTTCGAAATCAAAAAGCTGGGTATCCGCTAACTGGGAAGGCGATACATTCTGTAAGGCTGTGAAAATTGACTCAATTCTTGAAGGGTGTTCTTTTTCCCATTGAATAAGCATTTTCTTAATGGATTGACGCTGGAGATTTTCTTGCGAACCACAAAGATTGCACGGAATGATCGGGTAAGCCTTCACCAGAGCAAACTGCTCAATATCTTTCTCACGACAATAAGCCAGCGGCCTAATCACGACATTTCGCTTGTCATCAGAAAGCAGTTTAGGTGGCATAGCTGACAACCTTGAACCATGAAACATGTTCAGAAACATGGTCTCAACGATGTCATCTTTATGATGGCCTAAAGCTATCTTATTCGCTTTAATCTCCTCAGCAAAGGAGTATAAAGTACCACGACGTAAACGTGAGCACAGGCCACAGGTTGTCTTGCCTTCTGGTATCTTGGACTTAACGATGGAGTAAGTATCTCGATCAATAATATAATATTCAATATCAAGTGATTCCAGATACTTAGGAAGGACATGGTCAGGAAAACCTGGCTGTTTCTGGTCAAGGTTTACGGCGACTAGGTCGAAACTGATCGGAGCACTCTTTTGCAGACTCATCAGAATGTCTAGCATGGTGTAGCTGTCTTTTCCGCCCGACAAGCAAACCATAATACGATCACCGTCTTCGATCATATTAAAGTCGGCAATGGCCTTACCCATGCCACTGCGCAAGCGCTTTTGAAGCTTGTTAAACTCGTATTTCTCTGAACCTGCTAAGCTCTGCATAACCCTACAACCTGACAACGACAACATTAAAGGCGCGCATTATAGCGAATTTACGGCTTTAACCCAAAGCCCGGTCTAACAAACGTTTAGCAGCGGATATTTTTTTAAACTGTTCCCCGCAGCCCCCCTTATCAGGGTGATGAATTTGAGCAAGCTTACGATACTGAAGCTTAACCTGCCTTTGGTCAGCATTAGCAGGCAAATCTAATACACTTAGCGCAGCATGCCGATCATCATTTGCCAGAAACTTACGCCAAAACTTATCGAGCAGGTCGTTTACTTCATCTTCTTCTGTTTCAAAATAGTGGCTAATATCAAGGTAATATGCCTTAACCGAATCATAAGATGATAATTCGGAAACTCCTTCTGCAAAGGGTCTTCTAGATATATTTATCAGATTGATGTCGAGAAAAAAACGCTGCTCATCTAGATAAGTGTTTTGTAGCGTGTAAAGGGCGTGTTTTAACAGAAAGTGGGCACGAAAAAGGTCTTTACTCTGACTTATATTGAACTCGGAAAACGGCTCTTGCTGAATGCATTTTAGATGTTGAATAAGCTCAATTTCTTTAACGCTAGCATGATCATCAAGATAGTTATCTATCCCCTTGATAATATCTAACAAGACATCCAAGCTAGTGAGCCTTCTTGCCTAAACGGCTTCGAGGAGGGGCGATGCCTACACCGTTCTTTTCTTTCTGCTTCACTTCATACATTGCCCGATCAGCAGACTTCAAAATATCGGCCGTTTTTTCACCATTATCAGGGTACATACTAATACCTATACTACCACCAACGGTGACCGTTAAACCGGCAACCTGTAAAGGTCTTTCCAGGTTAAACAGTACCTTTTCGGCGACTTGCCGAGCATGCGCGTTGGATTCACAATCATGCAATATCAACACAAACTCATCGCCACCAATTCGAGCTAATACATCCGCTTCTCTGACGGCCATTTTGATGCGCTGTACAACTTCACACAACACGACATCACCCACTTCATGGCCATATTGATCATTCACGATTTTAAAATCATCCAAATCAATAAACAGTACCGCAACACGCTCCTTTCTTCGCTTAGCTAATGCGATCGCTTCTTCCAGTTTTTCAAAGAACAAAGTCCGGTTACCTATCCCCGTTAAGGCATCAGAATGAGCAAGTTCTTTTAACTTATTCTCTAATGCCTTACGCTCGGTAATATCATTAGCCATGGCAACAACCCGCCCAGGTTGCAAGACTGCGTAGTGCCATTCACATAGAACAAGCTTATTCCTATTGGTCCGACTCCAACCCTCAGCAACCTTAACCTCTCGCCGATCAAACAGGTTCGCAATCATTCTACGAAACTTGTTCTGGTCTCCTAAGGGCACCACATAATCGTAAACAGATTGGCCAATGATATCTTCTGAAGCCCAAGCAAAAATTTGTTCTGCCTGATGATTCCATTCAATGATTTTGCCCTGACTATCCATAATCACCATTGCAGTGGGCGTATTATCAACCACAGTTCTAAGCCAAGAAGTGCGTTTATCCAAACGACGGTTCAAGCGCCAAACGTAAGCGAGAAAGCTCAGCAATATAATCGTAATCAGTGAGGCACCAAGCCCCCAACGTTTCACCAAGTCGGCACTAACCCCTTCCTCACTCCTGTAAAGAAAGTCGTCAAGCGAATAATCTGCAGACAGGCTGCCTTGCTCGACATAAACCTTGGCAATATGGTGCCAGCGTTTACTCGTCATATAGCCTGGGGAGATTAGCTCACTTTCTAGCAAGTCTTTCATCTTCTCTGCTTCAAACATTAAATGCGCTTTTGTATGTCGCTGGCTGTAGCGTTCATAGATCAGGTCTACAATTTCTGAGGGGTGATCCATAGCATATCGCCAGCCTTTAAAACTGGCTCGCCTAAATGCTGCAACCCGTTTAGGGTGGTGTTTGAGTTCATGAATCGTAGTAAAAAGGTTGTCACCATAAAAATCGACCCCGGAATCTTTTGGTCGAAACAGCGTGTACGGCTCTCCCAAACGCTCAAACTCAAACACTTCATCAGTGGTATAAACAGACATAGCTGCAACCCTACCCGCCATCACATCTGAAGTATTAAAACTGTGCTTAACAATTTTGAGCGTATCACGCGATAAACCTTCTTTGGAAAGATAAGCCATTAACTCAGCCGAGTTGGCTTCAATCATAATAGGTTTGTTGCGTAGGTCTTGTACTTGCTGAATGTTTGAGTATAAGTTGCTCTCAGGCAAACTGGCGGAGCTTAACAAAGCAAGAGGAGAATGTTGGAATATAACCCCTAAAACGACAACAGGCTTAAAGTGGTTGTGTAAAAGCAGCAACTCACTGGTGCCAACTCCAAATTCAGCCTCACCATTAACGACGACTTCAATAGGGTCCATCTCTGGCTCGGCTTCCCGAATGGCGACATCCAAACCTTCTTCAGCGTAAAAACCTTTTTCCAGCGCCGCATAATAACCCGCAAATTGAAACTGATGTTTCCATTTGAGCTGTAGAGTTACACTTTCGCTGGACAAAGCATAGGGCACAGATGCCACCAACAAAGTCAGACTGAAAATCCAATTCTTAATCACATAGAAGCTCCTGCCTCTCGCCTCTTAGCACTGAAGGGCTATTACTATATTGTTCACTTCTCGACAATTTCCTAATATTATGCGCGACAATAGTGAAAACTACTATCCTTAAAGTCTAGCATTCAACTATCACTGACGCTTAATTTTGTTCAGTTTTTACGCGTCCGACGGCATCTAACCAGCCGCTATAGAGTTTTTTTGCATCTTCTGGACAAATATCAGGTGAAAAACGTTTATCAAGATGCCACATATCTGCAATCGTCTCGACGCTTTCAAATAAACCGGCCTTTAAACCAGCCAAGTATGCCGCACCTAATGCCGTGGTCTCGACAATTTCAGGCCGGTCAACCGAAACATTCAGAAGGTCAGATAGAAACTGTACAACCCAGTCATTGACCACCATGCCTCCATCTACTCTTAAAGTGTTTACTTGCGCACCATCTTTCTCCATCGCGTGGAGCAGATCCCTTGTCTGATAACACACTGACTGTAGGCCAGCTGTGACGATTTCTTCTATCCCCGTATCTCGAGTTAAACCGAACAAAGCACCTCGTGCATTCGGATCCCAATAAGGCGCACCTAAGCCAGTAAAGGCTGGTACCAGATAAACCGAATTGTCATAACCAACCTTCTTGGCCATCGCCACCGTTTCACTAGCATGAGAGATAAACTTTAAGCCATCACGCAACCATTGCACTGCCGCTCCTGCAACAAAGATGCTGCCCTCCAGAGCGTATGTCACTTCAGAATTCAGACGGTAGGCAACAGTAGTCAGTAAACGATTATTGGAGCGTAGTGGCTTCGCACCCGTATTGGCAATCATAAAGCAACCTGTTCCATAAGTGCTTTTGATCATGCCTGGCGTAAAGCAAGCCTGCCCTACCAAGGCGGACTGCTGATCACCTATCATACCGTAGACAGGCATAGAGATACCGAAAAGCTCAGCCTCGGTGTCACCAAACTCATCACTGCTATCCTTGACCTCAGGCAACAACTGTTCCGGGACATCAAAAATCTGTAACAGTTCTTTATCCCACTCTTGTGTATGTATATTGAACAAGGAAGTTCGAGAGGCGTTCGTGGCGTCACTGGCATGCGACCGACCACCGGTTAAGCGCCATAGCAGGAAAGTATCGACAGTTCCAAACGCCAAGTCCCCTTCGCGAGCTCGTTCATCAGCATCATCGACATTATCAAGAATCCAACGAATCTTACTCGCTGAGAAGTATGGGTCTACCAACAAGCCAGTCTTTTCAGAAATAGTATCTTCCAAGCCTTTATCTTTCAGGCTCTGGCAAAACTCAGAGGTTCGGCGATCCTGCCAAACAATTGCCGGATAGATTGCCTTTCCTGTCTTTCTATCCCAAACAATCGTCGTCTCCCGCTGATTGGTAATACCGATCCCCATTACCTGGTCGGATTCAAGATCTAATTTGGCAAGAACTTGCTTGATTACGCTGACAGTCGTACTCCATATTTCTTCTGGATCATGTTCGACCCATCCATCGTTTGGAAAGTGCTGGGTAAATTCAGCTTGCGCAGTAAACGCTACACGGCCTTGGTGATCAAATAGTAAAGCACGTGAGCTTGTCGTCCCTTGATCAATAGAAAGAATGAACTGAGCCATATTATGATCCCTAAAAATATTATTTTGTCGTATAGTTCAATACACTTACATGTGTAAATGTTATTATTTCAATATTAGCCAGGTGTGCAGGTGAAGGGTTCTTCTATATTGCACGACCTATGCTTTCGTTAACTGTTTATAAGAAGTCTGCGTTACCATGAAACAAAGTGAAAGACACTCTCGTATCATAGAGATCGTAAGTAGTTCCGGGTTTGCAACAATTGAAGAGCTTGCCAGCAAATTTGATGTTACACCACAAACCATTCGTCGAGACTTAAAAGAGCTCGACAACGAAAACAAGATCCAACGTTTTCACGGCGGCGCTGGCCTTAGCTCCACTATTTTAAATACCTCTTACTCTAACCGTAAAGTTGCTTTCCTCAAAGAAAAGCAGCGTATTGCTGAAGCCGTGGCGCTAGAGATTCCTGACCACTCTTCTATCTTCATCAATATCGGCACCACCACTGAAGCAATAGCCCAGACACTTCTCAACCACAATAACCTCACGGTGATTACTAACAACCTTCACGTAGCGAGCATCTTGAGCACCAAAGATGACTTTACAATTATTATCGCGGGCGGTGTTGTCCGCAATCGTGATGGAGGTGTAATGGGTGAAGCAACGATAGATTTCGTCAGCCAGTTTAAAGTCGACTACGCGATCATTGGTATCAGCGGTATCGACGATACAGGTGACCTGCTCGACTTCGACTATCAGGAAGTGAGAGTTTCTCGAGCAATTGTCGAGAACTCCCGCAATATTTTCCTTGCCGCTGACCATTCAAAATTCGGACGGGATGCCTTAACTCGGCTTGGTAACATTGCCGAAGCTCATCATATATTTACCAGTGAAACACCACCGGAAAGCATCGTAAGTATTCTGAATAAAGAAAATATCAAGCTTACCGTCGCCTAACCCCTACCAATTCAACCCTGCATCGACGCCTTACTGAACCTGCGTCGATGTTTGTTTATCACTTCTACATAGCTATTTTTCACGCGCCATTTATAACAATTCACGCCGTCCTATTCTAAGATTATTTTCAATTAATTTTCAGAAAGCCTAATTCTGTCACGCTTTTTCGAAAAACTGTTGAACAATTATTACATTTCGCCTAGCCAAATGTTCGTTTTATGACATAATATGTAAAATTATTAACGTTTTTGAGGTTTATATGAACATTAGCAGTGAAAAAAAGGAACTTTTCTATGATTTAGCTATTGTTGGGGGTGGCATTAACGGGGCTGGTATTGCTGCCGATGCCGCTGGCCGAGGCTTAAAAGTGTTCTTATGTGAACAAAATGACTTGGCTTCAGGTACATCTTCCAGCAGTAGCAAGCTAATACATGGTGGACTAAGGTACCTGGAACACTACGAGTTCAGACTAGTTAAAGAAGCGCTGGCAGAAAGAGAAGTACTGCTTAATAAAGCACCTCACCTTGTCTCACCCCTGAAGTTCGTCATGCCTCACCGCCCTCACCTTCGCCCTGCATGGATGATCCGCTGTGGCTTGTTTATGTATGACCACTTGAGCAAACGAAATACCTTGCCCAAAGCACGGAAGGTGAAATTTGATGGTCATGCACCTTTTACAAACTCGATCACCAAAGGCTTTCAATATCATGACTGCTGGGTCGATGATTCACGTTTGGTAGTTATGAATGCGATAGATGCCCATAATCGTGGTGCAAGCATTGAAGTTCAATCACAGTGCCATAACTTGAGCTTCGACAAAGATCTTGGTCGTTGGCGCCTAAGTATCTTCAACAAGATCGAACAGCGCAGCTACGATATTCTCGCAAGCAATATCGTTAATGCCTCAGGCCCCTGGTTAAACAGCTTTCTTGATTCAGCGGCAGAAGATATTAAACCGGCTCGAAATATTCGACTGATTAAAGGCAGCCATATTATCGTTCCCCGCTTTGAAGAACTGGATGAAGCTTACATTCTACAGAACGAAGACAAGCGTGTGGTATTTGTACTTCCCTATCTTGATCACTTTTCAATAATCGGAACCACCGATAAAGAATACCAAGGAAAGCCAGAAGACGTAGCAATTGAAGAGTGGGAAGTTGATTACCTGATTAAGGTATACAATCAACATTTCAAACGTTCGATTTCTCGTGAAGATATCCAGTCTACCTATTCTGGCGTCCGTCCACTGTGTGATGATGAATCAAACGACCCCTCAGCAATCACCCGTGATTACACGCTAGAACTCCATCAGGAAAGTGAAAGCAACGCCCTGCTTTCAATCTATGGCGGCAAAATCACCACTTACAGAAAGCTTTCAGAAGCGGTTCTAAACAAGCTGTCGCCATTTATTAAGGAGCTTGGTAAACCTTGGACTGCAGATGAACCGATGCCCGGAGTTCAGTTCGTTGGTCAAACAAGAGAGCAGATAGAACAAGCTATTAACAAGAAAGCGCCATGGCTAACTCATACTCTCGTACAACGCTACCTCAAATCATATGGCACCCTTTGCTTTAGCTTTCTAGCGAACAAACAAGGCATGAGCGATATGGGAGAATACTTTGGTGCCGACTTATTCTCTGCAGAAGTCGACTACCTGATTGAACACGAATGGGCACGCTCAGCTGAAGATATTCTCTGGCGCCGCAGCAAACTCGGTTTGTTTTTGAATGAAGAGGAAATTTCGAAGCTTAAACTGTATTTTGAGGGGCGTTTTTCTGGGCTCGCATCAAAAAAGCCAGCCAAAGCGGCGACTGAAGTCGCTGCTTAGGCATTCACCCTAAGCTCGTGGTAGAGGCATCAATGCTTCGATTGCGGGCTATGATCATTAGCGAGGGGCGGAACCCTCTGCTTACGAGCGGGGGTTAGTATCGTATTTCTGGGATAGCGACCATACTTGTAGGCAGAGGCCTCCGTGCCTCGCTGGCGGGTTAGCACGAGTTCGATCATTAGCGAATGGGCGGAACCCTCTGCCTATGGATAGCAAATAAATTTGGGCTAGCCTGGGAATAACTCTATTGGATAGCTAATCGTTGCCTGATCGACACCTGACTTCTGTCCGAAGTTGACTAAGCGCAGACGCTTACAAATTTTGCTTTCCAGTCTTGGCTCATTCAGTGTTGACTCTACTGCCGAACAGCTAGAGACCTGACCACTTGGCTCAACGACTAGCTGTGCAGTAAAGGCTCCTTGCAGTGAAGGCTTCTTACGCAGTGCGCGATTATAAATACTGTTAATCGCAGATTTATTGGCGTCCATGGTGCGACGAATATCTTCACGAGTACGCTGAGCAACCATGCGCTTCGCATCCAGTTCTGCCAGTTCAAGCGCGGTTTGAATTTCTTCAGCTTTTTCTACTTCCGTCATCTCTCTTGAGGCCAATTCCATTCTCTGTGTTTCTTGCGTCAACTTGGTTTCATCAATGCCTGCACTGCGTGAAGTTTTCGCTCTTGAGGCGAGCTTATCTTCAACTTTACGAGCAATAGGTTTTGCCGAAATCGTTTTGGGCGTATCGAGTTTAACGCTATCAGCTAAGCTACTTAGTGCAGACAACTGATTACTCATCGCTAGCAAACCAGATGTTTTGGCTTTCTCTCGTGCCAACTGAATATCTTTTGCTTTCGGCTTAATTTTTGGCTTGGGCTTTTTCGCTATTTGAGCCTTAGGTTTTGGTTTCGGTTTTGGCTTCTCAGCAACTTTCTTCTCAGGCTCAACCTTCTTAATCTCTTTCTTAATCTCTTTTTTAAGGACAGGTTTAGGCTTTTCTTTTTTCTTAAGTATGACCTTTGCTAGTTGAGGAGGCAGGGCTTCCAGCTCTTCCCTATCTTGCTCAGGTAAATCCACCCACGAGACATAAACAGCGATTGCCAAAAATACAGGAATAACCGCTGCGGTAATCTTCCCTAAGCGTTCACTCTCACCTGCTTCGGCATTCCAGGCTGGCCCTAATTGATTAAACGCCATGATTAAGCCTCCTGCTCAACATGCTTATTAACCGCAAGTGAAATGCTGGCATAACCAGAATCCACACAGGTTGTCATAATTTTCTTTAACAGCTCATATGGCAACTCTCGATCGGCAACGATAGTGATTGGACGCCCTTCTGGCGCGACTGCGCTGTTAGACTTTGAAGCCTGATAGTCTAACTCAGCCTTAAGCAGAGGTTCTACCTCTCCTTGAAATTCACGAAGCTCGGCGACTTTAACGATCGCTCGGCCACCGACAAGAATATCGTCGTGAGTCACGGCTAATGCCAGCGCATCTTTTGGCATTTGATCAGCATTAGAAACCGGAAGCTTGACCATATTGTTCTGGTTCAATACTTGTACATCACTTGAGGAATTTACCATCAAGAAAAACACAAGAATCGTAAAGATGTCCATCAAGGATACCAGGTTTAACTTACCCTGATTCTTACTACGGCGTTGGTGACGCTGGATACGCTTGGCTTTTGCTGATGTTTTCATGATCTAACCTTCCCATCAGTTAATTCGGTCTTGGCATCCGCAACACTTTCGTTTGCATCAACAACTTCCGGCGCATCGGCTATCGACACTTCCGGGAATAACTCGGCATTCACTACACTTCCCGCAACAACGGTACGGTAAGATCGCACCTTATCCATCACAGACACCAAGGTCTGATAGGAAGTGTCTTTTCGTGCCATGACAGTAATATCTTTCTTTTCCGGAATACGCGATTTCAGCTCCTGCATCACTTGCCCTAACATCGCAAAGTCGTAAGCCCCAGTACTTACGGCCGCGTTGTCAGAGCTATTATTTGCAACTGAATTCCGCTTTAAACTATCTATTTGCTTAATCACACCGCCTTTATTGTCGGCAACCACCAACTTATCTTCCAGAATCATTACCTGTAACTGCAATGACTCATCATCCTGAGCTGAGCTTTGGTCTTGAGTTGGAAAGTTCAACTCAAGTACACTCGTATGAGCAAAGATCATATTGATCAGCAAGATTGGTACAAGCACGATCATTAAATTCATAAATGCCGTGATATCCAGATCTGCTTCACTTCGTAAGCGTCGATGTTTGCGTTTCATAGTCGAGTCTGCCTATTTCGCTAAGGATTGATCAATAAAGTTGGTTTACAAAGACCAACTAAACAGCGGCTGCCGCATTAAGCCCTGAGTCAGCACTTGGCGACTGTGTAGCCTTAGCAGGTGCTGGAACCGAAGCTGATCGGTCACTTAATAAGTTCATCACTTTAATGCCCGCCATTTCAAAACTATCGACAATCTCGTTAGTCTTTGTTTGAAGTACTGAGTGAACGAGTAATAAAGGAATCGCCGCAATCAAACCGAATGCAGTCGTGTTCATCGCTACTGAAATACTTTGTGATAGCAAGCTAGCTTTTTGTGCAGGATCGGCCGAGGCAACCGCTGTAAATGCAGCGATCAAACCAATGATCGTGCCCAACAAGCCGAGCAAGGTTGAAACGTTAGCTAAAGTCGCTAGATATTGCGTACGTTTTTCTAAACGCGGCATCGTTTCCAGCAAGCCTTCTTCCATCGCATATTCAATTTCTTCACGTGGCTGTCTGCGGCCTAATCGAACCAGACCCGCACCGATCATATTCGACATGGCGGTCTTAGACGAAGAAGCAAACTTTACAGCCGACTTAAAGTCCTTCCCGCTAATCATACGGTGAAGCTTATTAAAGTCCTGGCGGTTATTACGCTTAGCGACACTCAGGTAAACATAGCGTTCAATTGCAATCACCAAACCAACTACCAAAATGATTGAAATCGGATACATGAAGAATCCGCCTTCCTGAAAAAATCGAATTATTGTCTCGATCATAACAATTTACTCCTGGGGGTTTTCTTTGCTTTATGCCTTGTAGGCCATTTAAAATTTATACAATCAT
>NZ_LWEY01001855.1:0-1165 GCF_001634935.1 Oleiphilus sp. HI0043
CGCTGATATCCCTAAAGCTCCAAGCCAGGCCAATAATCTCGCCAGAGTTGTTTTTCGTCTGGGGGTTGGAATATGCCTCAATAGTTCGACCCTTTAGTGTTTTTATTTCACACAGACGCTGCTCTTTGGGAGTCTCGAGGCTGAATTTAAACTCGGCTGTCAGTGAGTTTGGCTCGCTGATGAGGGTTTCTGTTTCTTTTAGAAAGTCTGCTATATGGTTGATGTTCTTTTCTTCAGGGTCGATACGGAACATCTCACAGAAATTTGGGTTGTAGAGTCTGACTCTACCTTCCAGATCGAGCACTAATAGAGCTTCATGGCTCGACTCTAAACTTGCATGCAATAGTGAATGAGATTCTTTAAGCGCACTCTGGGTTATCTTAAGTTCTGTAACTTGGCGCTCTAGTTCTTTATTGCGTGTAATGAGTTCCTTTGCTGACAGTTGAACGGAGCGCTCGAGGGTTGTTCTTTGTTCATCAGCTTCGACATAACTATTATGTACGGCATTCAAAAATGCAGTAATGCGAGGGTCATCCGGCACTTCTGATAGGTGCTTTTCGATCTGCTCTAGAATGAGTTTATGGTACTTCATAGCTTTCGTTTGTACTGCATGTTACTTAATGAACGTAGAGTCATTAATTTTCTATGTTACAAGGTTATCTCTACTTCACTTTAGAGTGCGTGCTGAAAATGCTTTTTAACCTAGGAAAGCAGGAGTCGAGTTCTCATTAAGTACCCGGCACATGACTATTTCAAGTGAATCTACTTAAATTTAGACTATATTTCTGTGTTTCGCTGTGAAATTTTAATGTTACTTGAATTGTCTTTTAGCCAAGCCAGAGATATTGGCACATAGAAGTAGAGCTCAGTGGCATAGGCACGCCTTCTGTTTCCAACAGTGAAGTTTGTTCCAGAAACTTATCGGAGCCTATCGGGAAGGAGCACTTTCCTTGAGCATTAATTATTCGGTGCCAAGGAATGCGGCTGTCTTTAGGTAGTTGTTTTAATATGTAGGCGACGTAACGTGCTTTGCCTGGGTGCCCTGCCAGGGATGCTATTTTCCCGTAAGAACAGACTTGCCCGCTGGGGATGCTCGCCAAGCAGGCCAGTATAGCCTGCTTGCATTCACTTTCGTTTGTTGCCATTGGGAGTTAGATTCTTAGTC
>NZ_LWEY01001856.1:0-761 GCF_001634935.1 Oleiphilus sp. HI0043
CGATCACAGTTGCGTCGTCAACTCGATATGATAGCCGCTCAAGCTTCTCAAATTGGGGAGCATGTATTGATATATTCGCGCCAGGCTCAGATATTACGTCGACTTGGAGCAATGGCGGTACCAATACTATTAGTGGTACCTCAATGGCAACACCACATGTTGCCGGAGCGATAGCACTCTATTTGCAGGCTCACCCAGATGCTTCGCCGGCTGAAGTAGCTTCGAGTATGACTGGATATGCTTCAACAGGTTTGATCAGTCGCTTAAATGGTTCACCAAACCTTCTACTTAATATAGCTTTCGATGGTGAGACTGAGCTGCCAAGCCCTCCTCCAACGCCACCGCTTGAAAAAGTCACTTATGAAATAAGCGATCCGCAGAGAGTCAAGCACCATTTGTTAACCTTAACGGGCTTAGCTGCTAATACGACTTATTCTTGTAATGTTTATTCTTCGGATATCACAGGCGATACAGTTAGTGCGCCGCTAAGAGGCTCAACGGCAGCTGTACCAGATACAGAAGCCCCAGAATGTGTCGGTGAACCCTCCGCAACGGGCTATGTCGATTCGGCACAACTTACTTGGTCTTCAAGTGAGCTGACTACCGCATTGCTTAATTACCGCCCCGTTGGCGCGGCTGACTGGTTAGAAAGTGGCACAATCAATTTATCTACACAAGATTCTCTGCTACTTACAGGCTTGACTCCCGAAACGGAGTACGAACAACAAATCACTTTAACTGATGTGGCGGGTAATAGTGCT
>NZ_LWEY01001857.1:0-575 GCF_001634935.1 Oleiphilus sp. HI0043
ACTTTTAGCACTACAGGGAACCGCTCCCGACGCATCGATTCCGATAATATCCTCAATCTCTTGGGTTACTCGCTCAGGATCGGCCTGTGGCAAATCCATTTTATTTAGTACAGGAAGTACCTCCAAGCCCATTTCGATGGAGGTATAACAATTTGCCACCGACTGAGCCTCGACCCCCTGACCAGCATCGACAACCAATAACGCACCCTCACAGGCAGCGAGAGAACGTGACACTTCATACGAAAAGTCTACGTGCCCCGGAGTATCGATGAAGTTTAGCTGATAGGTTTCGCCATCTTTTGCCTTATAATCGAGTGTGACACTCTGGGCCTTGATCGTAATACCACGTTCTCGCTCGATATCCATGGAATCGAGTACCTGAGCTTCCATCTCACGGGACGACAGCCCGCCACAATCCTGAATAAAACGATCAGCCAAGGTCGACTTACCGTGGTCAATATGGGCAATTATTGAGAAATTACGAATATGTTTAAGACTACTCACTGGATTATTTTACTCTAAGGTTGATATCTAAATTGAGCACTCGGAATAAGTGGCAACCAAACCGCGCATTC
>NZ_LWEY01001858.1:0-1176 GCF_001634935.1 Oleiphilus sp. HI0043
TGTTCGATGTGTCGCACATGACAATTGTTGATGTACAGGGTAAAGACTCTCGTGACTATCTTCGTTATTTGTTAGCGAACGATGTCGACAAGCTGCAAGAAACAGGCAAAGCACTCTATAGTGGCATGTTGGATGAGAAGGGTGGTGTGATCGACGACCTGATTGCTTATCGTATGCCTAAAGACTATCGCCTAGTGGTTAATTGCGGTACGCGAGAAAAAGACCTGGCTTGGATGAACAAGCAGGCTGAAAAATTTGATGTGGAATTGATTGAGCGCCCCGAGTTAGCCATGGTGGCCATTCAAGGCCCCGAAGCTATACAGAACATTAAGCAGGCTTCTCCTGATAATGCCGAGCTTATCGATAGTTTAAAAGTGTTCCAAGGCTTGGAAGCTGGCGATTGGATGTTCTGTCGCACCGGCTATACCGGTGAAGACGGTTTGGAAGTCATGGTGCCAAGCGATGCTGTTGCTGACTTTTGGAAAGCTTTGGTTGAAGCGGGTGTTAAACCATGTGGCCTGGGTGCCCGAGACACACTGCGTCTTGAGGCAGGTATGAACCTATATGGCTCCGATATGGATGAGTCTGTAACGCCGCTTCAGTCTGCTATGGGCTGGACAGTATCTTTCTCAGAAGACAGGGACTTCATTGGGAAAGCAGCGCTACTTGCGCAGAAAGAGCAGGGCGTATCGAGCAAATTGGTAGGCTTGGTGCTTGAGCAACGCGGTGTATTACGTGGCCATCAGAAAGTAATTGTTGAAGGTGTTGGCGAAGGTGAAATTACTAGCGGTAGCTTTTCACCTACACTTGGCTACTCGGTTGCCTTGGCGCGAGTACCTGCTGCGACGGGAGATAGTTGTGCTGTCGATATGCGTGGAAAGCAGGTGCCCGTTAGAGTGGTGCGCCCGCCTTTTGTTCGTAATGGTAAAAAAGTATTCGAGTAAAAAGCTCGTGCTTGTTGCTTAAATGTAGCAGGAACTTGCCAGAATAAATTTATTCACTATTTTAGTATTTGATTTAATTGTTATTTAGTTTGAGGATTGCAAAACATGAGTCTTATCCCTGGAGAATTGAAGTATCTATCTAGCCATGAGTGGGTTCGTCTGGAAGAAGATGGCGAAACCGTTACTATAGGTATTACTGATCATGCACAGGACCTACTGGGCGACGTGGTAT
>NZ_LWEY01001859.1:0-646 GCF_001634935.1 Oleiphilus sp. HI0043
GCTCGCCACCTTCCCACTGCAAGTCATCTTCGGGAATTTCATCTAAAAAGCGACTAGGAATGGTTTCTATTTTCTCGCCATATTGTTTTCGTGCTGCAGCATAAGTCAATGCTAAAGTCCGCTGGGCTCTTGTGATGCCCACATACATCAGGCGGCGCTCTTCTTCGATGTTATCTTCTTCAATGCTGTTTCTATGCGGCAATAATTCTTCTTCAAGCCCCATGATAAAAACATGTGGAAATTCAAGACCTTTCGAGGCATGAAGCGTAAGCATGTGCACCTTATCGCTATCATCCTCTTCTTCTTGTTGCTCCAGCATATCTCGAAGGATCAATTTGGAAACCGCTTCTTCTATACCAATTTCATCCGCTGTGCCTTTATCGGCGTCGATCATATTTTTTAACGAATCAACCAAGTACCAGATATTCTCCATACGTTTCTCAGCCGCTTTTGGCGTATTAGAGTTTTGGTACAGCCATTGATCATACTCAATATCGGTAAACAACTGCTTGATCACAGGTATCGGATCTTCCTGATAACAACGTTCCGTTGTTTTTCGTAACCAATCGCTAAAGCGCCTGACCCGATCCAGCGCCTTACCACTCAACACTTGTTCCAAACCAATTTCACCGACAGCCTGATTCAA
>NZ_LWEY01001860.1:0-895 GCF_001634935.1 Oleiphilus sp. HI0043
CGGATAAAGCGAAAATCGAATCCCCAATGGTTACAACTTGATCGTTGTCAGCGTCTGTTACACGGTCATTGCTGACTAGACTACCAACACCGCCACAGCCTGTGAGTCCCGCAGAAATAAGTAATAATGCGATTATTTTCTTCATAATGAGTCCTTTTTATTTTATGTAATGATTGTTTTGTATAATCTTTTTACACAACATCAGCCCACGCTAGACTTGATGTAAAAAAGGCACATTAGCATTATTAGCCGGCGCCTCTCCATGACAGCACTTGCCTGTTTTTGACATTTGCGGTCACGAGTTCAAAGTTGTCGACCCGGTCTCGACTCTGAGTTATCTCAGGCCAGGTCATCTCGATACACAACAAGCTCATCCTCCTCACCATCTTTGACAAAGTAATAGGCGAGCATGGGTAATAGGGTAATTGAGCCAAGCATATTCCAAAGAAACATGAAGGTTAACAGTATCCCCATATCCGCTTGAAATTTGATCGGCGAAAAGATCCAGGTTGTAGTACCGATAGCCAGGGTCAGCCCTGTAAAAGCAACGGCTTTACCCGTTGAGTGGAGCGTATGGAAATAAGCTCTCTGTAAAGTCATGCCTTGCGTTAGGTACTCCTCTAGACGAGAGTAGATATAGATACCGTAATCGACACCTAAGCCCACACCCAAAGCAATAATTGGTAAGGTTGAAACCTTCACACCAATGCCTAAAAAGGCCATCAAGGCCGTACATAGAATGGAAGTCATCATCAAAGGCATAACAATGCAAACAACGGCTCGCATAGAGCGGTAGGCGAGCAAAACCATCATTCCGACAATCACATAAACAATAACCATCATAAAAGTCTGTGATTCAGCTATCACCTGGTTAGTCGCGACTTCAATACCTGCA
>NZ_LWEY01001861.1:0-1513 GCF_001634935.1 Oleiphilus sp. HI0043
ATAGACATAAGATGCGCTATCTAGCGACACGAGACAACCTCAGCAAAGAAGAAGAGCTTCATTACCTAAATTTCTTATCAAAGGAATTTGGTCACCCTGAGCAGCAATTAGTCTCATCTAGCATTACTGCACGATTCACAAAAATCAAAGATGGTTTTGAAGACATCAAAGTATTAGTATCAGATCATCAAAGACAAGCACCGACCTTAAAATTAATCTCGGATACCAGTCGTTTTTTTGATAAATTTACCGACGAAAGGATTACACACTTTTATCTTAATCCCGTCGACAAGGAAACGTATTAAGTTTACACGATAAGGACCCGGACGTTTAATGAAAACAAGAGATCGAATACTCCATAAAAGCCTGGAGCTTTTCAATGAGCTGGGTGAACCGAATGTCACCACGCTATTGATTTCTGACGAGCTTGATATAAGCCCGGGGAACCTTTACTACCACTTCAAAAGTAAAACTGACATTCTGACGAATTTATTTGAGTGGTTTGAAAATGAAATGGGAGCTCTGTTGGAAGCGCCCAATACAACGCCAGATATCGAGGATCAATGGTTCTTTCTGCACTTGATATTCGAGCACATTGAAAAGTACCAATTTCTTTATAAAGATATCGTCCATGTGCTCGGTCGCCATGACAATATCAAGCTACGCTTCAATAAAATCATTCAAAAGAAAAGGAAAGCTACGCTCAATATTTTGAAGGGACTAGAAGAGCAAGGCAGTATCGAAGCAAATAATGATGAGCTCGAAGCCTTGTGTGAGAATATCGTACTAACGGCAACGTTCTGGATCAATTACTGCATTGTCTCGAGCAACAAGAGTTTGTCTGAAGACATGCTCGCTCGAGGCGTTTATCAGGTTATCTCGCTGGTGGCACCGTTTTTAGATAAAGAACAGCGCCAACTACTCAACGAATTGAAAAAGGCCTACTTGTAGGCCGTTCTTCTAATCATTGATCAAACGATTATTTCTCAGCCAGTTTGGCCTCAAGCTCAGACACACGTTGTTCCAGTTCCGCAACACGATGATTAGTTGGAATCCCTAAGCGCACCAAAGCCGATGATACTCGCTGATCGAAAACACTCTCAAGCTTACCGAAGGTACCGCTGGCTTTCTCTCTAACATCCTCAACACGATCCTCTACCGCCTTGAACTGTTTTTCTACTACGCCACGGGTCAGGCTTTCTATTTCCTCACCTTCCTTTACAAGCTTGTCGAAAATCTTTCCGGTATCTTCTTCAGCTTTATTGTAGGCCCCTAAACCTGCCAACCAGATCTGACGTGCAGACTCTTTGATTTTCTCGGATAGCTGCGAGCTCTGGTCACCATCCTTTATTTGTTTGATCTCATCGCTCTGGTCGATATCTTTTGACATATTTCACCCTCTCGTTCGAGACTACTCAATACGGGTAATCGTGTCGCTATACACCCGGTATTGATTCAGTAACTAGCGTTTAACCAGCCCTGCATTAATAAGATTTTACAATTTAGCCTTTGT
>NZ_LWEY01001862.1:0-793 GCF_001634935.1 Oleiphilus sp. HI0043
CTATGGTGAAGTCGGGAGTCACTTTTCGTTGTAAGTCCGGGTCTTTGATCTGTTTGCGAATATGCTTTTCAGCTTTGTTCTTCGCCAAGACCTTCAATGCCAAATCTGAATATTTAAAGCCAATAACACGGAATTCATACCACCAGTAGATCAAGAAACGTAAAGCAAAGTAGGCCCAACTCTTACTAAGCAACTTACGTTGCCAGCCTTTAAATTTATAATCATTTCGAGGCATTACCCAATGAGGGGTACGTTGAAGCACATCAAGGTGTTCAACTTCCGGAGCGATCGCAGGGATTATTTGTGCGGCACTGGCACCACTACCTATCACTGCAACTCGCTTGCCTTTATGGTCATAGTTATGATCCCAGTTATTACTGTGAAAGGACTTACCCTTAAATGTATCTTTTCCAGGAAAATCTGGAATCACTGGTGTACTAAGTGGCCCTGAAGCATTAATAACAAATTGAGCGTGATAAGCATCTTTGCCTTCAATATCAATTTGCCAGCGCTGCTCTGCTTCCTGCCATTCAATCTTCGACACATTGGAGCCTGCCGCAATTTTCTTATCCAAAGCGTGCTTGGAAATGATGTGCTCGGTGTACTCTCTTAGCTCGTCTTGTTCAGCGAACATTTGCGACCAATTGTAAGGCTCTGAAGATATCGAATACAAAGGAGAAGGAACATCGACGGCTGCGCCTGGGTAGGTATTTTGGCTCCAGGTACCACCGACAAATTCGCGCCGCTCCAGAATCAGAAAATCCTGAATGCCACGTTTGATTAGGTTCATGGC
>NZ_LWEY01001863.1:0-1402 GCF_001634935.1 Oleiphilus sp. HI0043
CATAACTTACCAACCTCAACCCCATTAATTTGGCGCGGATATTACCACACCTCACTAACAAGCCCAAAACACAGCCACAAATTTAAAATAGTTGTAAAATCAACTATAATTAGCTGATCTGATGCACGTTATTCAATAGAATACCGCTTCACTTTTACGCAGACACTGACATATTGCTTAGAGTACCAACTTACAATTATGCTCATTCACCTTTTCGAACTGTTAACACTTTGCTTAGTTTTCCTTGCAGCATATCGCGGGCGTTACTATTACCGCGTGACTGCTTTAGAGGGTGCTAACCATGTTCACACCACGAAAAGTAGTTTAGCAAGCGAGCTCCCCGCATTTGTGGCACACTCGCCTACCGAAGCGGTAGAGCCTACAGAAAAACCTGTAGACATGAGTACAGACAAACCAAAGGTGCAAAAAGGTGACGTACTCAATAATTACATCGGTGATTTCTTCTAGCTCATTTCTTTTCGAAAGGTTTGGATTCAAGGCTTAAATTTCTCTGGCTTTAAGTAATGAGAATGGTAGTATTCAGCTAATTTCACTCCAACCTGTAAGAAGGTGAGGCTTTTACGCACGTGTTAACATTGAATACTCTCTACAAGCTCTGTTTTCGAATACTCGCGCTATTTCTTTTGTCTTTCACGATTAACCATGCTTATGCTGAAGATTTCAGCGAAGAAATATTCCAGGTAGAATACATTCTCTTTACTCACCAGGGGCATGTCGAAGCGAATAGAAAGTTTAATCTTGTTCCCTACAATCCACCTCGGCATTCACAATACACTCATTTGATCGAAGGTTTAGAAACCTTATCGAACTTCCAATATGAACAGCTTGATAGTTCATCAATGCAACTCAATGATGCGCTTTCAAAATTAAATAAAAGTAGGGATGTACGCGTCATTAAATATGGCGCTTGGCAACAAGCCATGGAACCAGGCAGCACATTACCCCCACTTCGTATATCTGCGCTGACCGATGTAGTTCAAAATGAAAGCTATTATGGTGAAACTCACCTAGAGGGAACGCTTACTATTAAACGTTCCCGATACATGCACATCGAAGCAGATTTATTTCTTACCAGTTTTTTGTTTTATCCAGAGCGAAACATTTTCGACTGGCTACTTTCGACCAGCACTATTCGACACAAAACTGATTCATTGCTACAAGCATACAAGCCAGACGAAATTGTTTTAAGCAAGCACTCTTCCTCCAGGATACCTAGTCAGGTATTCCGTTTACACCAAAGCCGGCGCTTAAAATATGGAGAAATTCATTATTTAGATCACCCGGCAATCGGTTTAATTGTCACCATTAATAAATTAGAGCCAGAGCCCGAGATCTAGCAGATAGAGCTACTATTATTAGCGTTATCTAGCGACTTATTATG
>NZ_LWEY01001864.1:0-823 GCF_001634935.1 Oleiphilus sp. HI0043
GCTTCACGCAGTGCTGGACGCAACGTTTCGTCATACTCCATTAGAGCACGAGCAATACCGTGACGAATCGCACCAGCTTGACCAGTTGTACCACCACCTTTTACAGTGATTTTTACATCAAGCTTATCGGCCATCTCTACCAACTCTAGAGGCTGACGAACAACCATCTGAGCAGTCTTACGACCAAAAAACTGATCTAGTGCACGGCCATTGATCTCAATATTACCGCCACCAGATTTTAGAAATACGCGCGCCGCAGAAGTTTTACGACGACCAGTTCCATAATTATATGTAGTTGACATAATCGCCTTCCGTTAAATATCTAAAACTTGCGGTTGTTGTGCAGTATGAGGATGAACATCACCAGCATACACTTTTAGCTTTCTGAACATTTCACGACCTAGAGGTCCGCGTGGCAACATGCCTTTAACCGCACCTTGAATAGCACGCTCAGGAGCTTTATCGATCAATTTTTCGAAAGAAATCGACTTAAGACCACCGATATAACCAGTATGTCTGTGATAAATCTTATCTTTAGCCTTGTTACCTGTTACTGCAACTTTCTCTGCATTAACAACAACAATGTAATCACCTGTATCAACATGAGGTGTGTATTCTGGCTTATGCTTGCCCCTTAAACGGCTCGCAATTTCACTTGATAAGCGACCAAGTGTTTTGCCTGTAGCATCTACTACATACCAGTCACGCTTTACGCTTTCTGGCTTTGCACTTAACGTTTTCATTTATTCCGCCTTTAGCTCCAATGAGCCTTTACAAAATCCAAGTTCGATGGCAATTTCGCCATTCGGATGTCACGAATTAT
>NZ_LWEY01001865.1:0-25119 GCF_001634935.1 Oleiphilus sp. HI0043
GGTCTGCCCACATCATCTCGAAGAAGCCTGCACCTTAATCATCGGCCCCGAAGGTGGCTTTACTGAGTATGAAGTAAACAAGCTCAAAGAAGCCGGTTTTGAAGGAGTTCATTTAGGCGAAAGAATTCTACGCGTAGAGACTGCCGTACCCGTATTGATCTCGCGTCTATTTGGGTCAACATTCTAGGGTAATTTTGTCCGCTAGTCGGACGTTCAAGTAGACTTAATTGATAAGGATGAAACAGCCAGATTGATTATCGAGTGAATGATTGAAAGTGAGCATTAGCGTTCTTTATCGGGAGCCAAGTAAACCGCTAACTTTGAGTTAAAAGCGAGCATTATTGAACTGTAGACATAACCCATCAAAAGAGCAGGAAGCGCTCACTTTTGAAAGCCCTAAGATCACTCACTACTGTTCAAAAATGTACTTTTCTTTTAATTGTTTTTAGTCATTCTACGGTCATAATTTTAGTAACACTTCAAATACATGTAATTATGTATTTGAAGTGTTTGTCTACAATGACGTCTTGGTAAATTAACTTAAAAGCGTAATCCAGCATCAAGAAATATACTATTATTACTATCAATAGTTAAGTATTTGGCGTTAATGGAGAGTTCGTTGGTTAGGAAGATTCTGCTCTGTATACCATAACCAGTTTCACCAGCCTTAATAATGTTTGCCCCAATGCTAAACTTTTTATTTAGGTAATAATCAGCAGAAAGGTCATAAGTATTATCATCGTCACCTTTTTCAAATGAAGCCTCAATGTTAACTGCAGTATCATCAGTTAACTTATTAACATACTTTGCATCTAAGTTAAGGTCATAGCCAGGCTCATGCAAATATGAAGTTGTTAGCAACAAATTTTCAATCGGAGAGAAACCCGCTGTAAGCCCCCAGTCTGTATCCGTTATTTTAGTTGAACCAAGCTCAGCTGAAGATCGAAGAATCACTGCACCAACGAAAAACTGAGTATCAGGAATATAATAATCAACTACTAAAGACGTAACGTTTGCATCAATTGGTCCCAGCTCCCCTATTCCATGAACTAACTGAACATTGCTTGCCTCTTCTAAGAAAGCGGATTCTGCTAATGGGTGGTTCTCCGTATTTACAGAGTCAAAATATAAGGTACCCATCATAGCTTTAAGGCTTGAGTCATTGTCTAAATCAGCATAACCAATACCAACTTCTGCTTTAAATGACTCTGAAAATGCTACTGTTGAAGCAAGAGAGAGGGCGATGGCTGAACTGATAAGTTTGATATTCATTTATTATATCCATATTGATTAATTCCATTCATCATCTGATGAAAATGCAGATTACTATTGTATCTAATTTTAATATTTAGTGCAAAAAATGGTACGCTTTTACTAACGAACTCTCGGCTTTCTGTGGCCTGAAGAATGCCCGCTTTAGCTCTCAACCTAAAGCAAACGTTTAAACCCGAAGCCTTAGTTCCACCAGTAAGCAAAAACCTGATAATTTGGCCATTTTAGCAATGGCCTCTAATGGCAAGTTTTGGCACTTCTAAGACCCCTGCGTAGCCATCAACGGCTTACTTAGGCGTACTAAGCTAAGCGATGGACAAGCCCATCGCATGCTTAACCAACTGTTTCTTGATAAAGCCCTGCTTATTTACAAAGTCCAGCCCTGTATTACGCACCCACCGAAGAAGTGGATCGGGTTGAGCAAATAAACGCTTAAAACCTTCCATCGCGCCCATCATCAATAGGTTATCTGCCTGCCGCTGTCGTTGATAACGTTTGAGCAAGGTGAGATTTCCCGGGTCCAGCTCTTGTTGGTCAGCCAGTATCAGCACCTGACTCAATGCAAAAACATCTTTAAAGCCCAAGTTCACACCCTGACCAGCCAAAGGGTGGATGGTATGCGCTGCGTCACCGATCAAAGCAAGCCCCTCAGCGACATACTCTTTTGCATGTCGTTGGCGCAGAGGAATACTATAACGCTCTGACACATCTTCAATAGCACCAAGCATTGATTCACTGGCTTTTGCTAAAGCCTGGCAAAACGCTTCCTTATCCAAAGCCATTAAAGACTTTGCTTGCTCAGGTGTTTGCGACCAAACAATGGAGCAATAGGCGTCGCTCATCGATGGGTCCTGCAAAGGCAAGAGTGCCAAGGGCCCTGTTTCAGAGAAGCTCTGCCAAGCCGTCTTGTTATGTGGTTTCTCGGTTTTGATGGTGGCAACGATTGCGTGGTGTTGATAATCCCATTCACGGGTCGCCATCGACAACCAGGTCCTGATTCTGGAATTCGCGCCATCAGCTGCAACTAATAACTTCGCATGTATCTGACGACCATCATCCAGCAGCAAAGAATAAGGAGCTCCATCTACCTCATTTTGCTTCAGGCTGCTAATACGCCCACCAAAGAAACGTTCAACATTCTCTTGTTGCTTTAAGACCTGATGCAAAGCCGAGACAATATTCTGATTCTCTACGATATAACCCAAAGCATCTTCATATAACTCAGCCGCACTGAAATCTATTTGGGCTGTACCTAGCTGATCCCAAACATGCATGTTTCGATAAGGAAGGATTCGCTCTTCGTGAATATGCTGCCAGGCCCCAACACTCTTAAGTAAATCGCGTGAGGCAAAGGTTAGTGCACTGACTCTTGGCTCAAAGCCATTTACATCCTTAGGCTTAGACGGAGAGTGCTGCAGAGATTCTGCCGACTGCGCGTCAATTAAAGCAATTGAAAAGCCGGTATCACGTAGCGCGGCGGCGAGAGAAGCGCCCACCATCCCCGCACCAACAATCGCAATATCAAATTCTTGAGTACAAGCATCACTCATAAGATTAATTCTCTCTAAACCTAAGTATTAAAATGTGCTTTTCGGTCTGCCAGACCCATTGCTCGCTCTGCAAATATCGTTTTCAAGGGAGCGATGTTGTCGAGACCAACCAGGCCAATATCTCGCGCTAGGTTTAATATATGGGAAGGGTTCGCAAATACTTTGACCAGCTGATCACTTAAAGCAATCGTTTTATTCTGATCATCCATTCTCGACTGACAAAACTTATTCAATGGCGCCAGGGAACGATAATCCAAACCCTGCTTTACTGACTCATCAATATAAGCCAAGAAGGCCGCCACACCACGAATGGCCAAATTAAACCCTTGCCCTGCGACAGGATGTAAACTATGCGCGGCATTACCTAAGAGCAACACACCGGCCCGACATTGCTCTTCAGCTCTGACTAATTTCAACGGATAACTTACCCGTTCACCACAGCGTTCAATCGGACCTAGCCGCTCACTGAAACTCTCTTCCAAAGCTTTACAAAATTCAGCATCGCTCATATCCAAATGTGCCTGTATCTCTTTTTCGTCATGTGTCCAGACCAGTGCACAATCAGACTCCCTCAAGGGCAACATTGCCAATGGGCCTTTCTTAGTGAAGCGCTCAAACGCAACACCTTCATTTGGCAATGCAGTACTGACGTTAGCCACCAAGGCATGCTGAGAATATTTTTCCACTTGATAAGCAATGCCTAATAGCTTCGCAGTGCTCGACTCCGTACCATCTGCAATCACCATCAAGCGAGTGTTTAGCACTTTCTGCTGTTCAGGCTGCTCAATTGAGCTTAAGTGCACTTGATGGAAGTCTTTGCCTTGAGATATATGAGAAACCTTCACACCACTATAAAAAGGTAGTGATCTCTCATACACCTTGCTTAACAAACTCTGGCCCAAGCACTGATTCGGCACCACATAACCTAAGGCTTCCTGTCCATACTCTGCTGCATGCATCCGGGTGGTTCCAAAGCAGCCTTTTTCTGATACATGAACCTGTTCGATGGCACATACCGAAGGCTCAATATCTGTCCAGACATCAAGCTGCTCTAAGATTTCTCGCGTGCCCCAAGACAAGGCTGTCGACCTCGCATCGTAGCTAGGAGTGTACTCAGGTATATCTTTAGAGAAGGCAAAGGCATCAATCATGACGACATCAAGGCCTAGCTTAGATAGCCCCAAAGCAGTGCTTGCCCCGACCATTCCAGCCCCGACAATCAATACATCACAAACACTTTTTTCTTCTAACTGGGAAAATTCTTGAGCCATGTGTACTCCCTAAGACGAGGCCTGCGCCATAATGGCTTCAATATCATGAATCGTTTTCGGGACATCTTTAGATAGCACCTGATGAGACTTCTTGGTAACAGCAACATCATCTTCTATACGAATGCCAATGCCGCGCCACTTTTTCGCCACTTCTTTATTGCCGGGAGCGATATAAATACCCGGTTCAACCGTAATCACCATACCGGGCTCAAGCTCTCTCCATTCACCGTCGATTTTATACTCACCAACATCATGAACATCCAAGCCCAACCAATGGCCTGTTCGATGCATATAAAAAGGCTTATAACGCTCCTCTTCGATAATTTCATCCAGCTCGCCACTGAGCAAGCCCAGATCGAGCAAACCCTGGCAAATTACCTTGACCGCGGCTTCATGAGGATGATTCCAGTGACTCCCGGGCTTCACTGCTTTTATTGCGGCTAATTGAGCATCCAAGACGATTTGATAAATTGCCCTTTGCTCGTCAGAAAATTTTCCGTTTACCGGAAAGGTCCGAGTGATATCTGAGGCATAACAATCCAATTCACAACCAGCATCAATCAAGACAAGGTCGCCGTCATTCAAGGGGCCGTTATTATCGATGTAGTGCAATATACAGGCATTGTCGCCTGAACCAACAATAGCTGGGTATGCTTGAGAGCGAGCACCATTATCCATAAACACCTTGCTCATCGCTGACTCAAGGTGATATTCATGTAAACCTGGGCGGCAAACCTTCATTGCCTCAATATGTGCTTGGGCAGATATTTCAGCAGCCTGTTTCATCGTCTTGATTTCGGTGGTACTTTTTATCAAACGCAGCTCATGTAGTGCGTGCTCCAAGGCAACAAACTCACCAGGTGGGTGAGCACCATTTCTAACTTTACTGCGAATAACGTTGATCCATTCCATGACGCGACTGTCAAAGACAGCATCAAGGCCCATCGAGTAATAAACTTTATCCGTTCCCTCAATCATGCCTGGGAGGATTTCATCTATATCAGAAATGGGAAACGCATCATCGACACCAAACATATCAATTGCACGGTCTGGCCCGGCAATAAATCCATCCCACATTTCTTTTGTCGGGTCTCGCTCTCGGCAAAACAAGATGCTCTCACCGTGCTCTCGGCCCGGAATAATCACCAACACTGCTTCCGGCTCAGAAAACCCGGTCAGATAGAAGAAGTCGCTATCCTGACGAAAGGGGTAATCAACATCCCGGTTCCGGCTTTTAACCGTTGACGAGGGCAGTATCGCAATTGAGTTTTCACCCATGTGTTCAGCCAGATAAGCTCGTCGGCGTGAGAATTCTTTTTTATTCATCTCTTATTGTCCTGAGTAGCAGAATCTTGGTCAGCAATTGTTATTAATGTAATGTCGGTGTATCTGGGTCAATATCGGAAATAGCAGCTTTTTCTTCAGTCGAATCTTCTACTTCGGGCTGATTAAACTCAGCATATAAGTTAAGCACCCCCACCCTTACATACTCCACCACTTCAAAGAACTCTCTTTCACCCTCTTCAGTAGGCTCAACGCGAGGGTCCAGCTGGCAAATTTCAACCAGGTCTTTAAGAATTTCTTCCAGATCCTTCGATGCAGAATTAAGTCGTTCACTTGCAGAAATAGCGATACCTTCCAAAAAACCCCTTACCCATAACACCATTGCCTCAAGTCGTTCGGATAAAACATAGTCATCGTCTGGCAATAATAAGGTAAAACTACTCGAATCCTTATCGATACCCTCTGATACTTGGCTATAAAAAGCTAACAAGTCCTCAACTACATTAGCTTGAGCTGCAACATTTAACTCATCGACGCCCATATGTTCTAAAACCTGAGCTAAAAAGTCATTCGCCGTACGCTTAATGCCGCCGGTAATTTCCCCAAGTAATAAGCCATGTAACTCACTCGGGTGATTGATCGCACCTTGTCGGTTATAGACATTCGCCAACCAGTCAAAATCACTCTCCTGAGCCTCTTCATTTTCAAGCTCATCTATATCCTGCTCGGAAAACTTGTCTTTTTCTGTCATTTATATCGACCTTTTATCAAAAATTGAGCGAATTATACGAGACCTGCGACTGGATTGCGAAAGCGAGTTGACCCTCACGCTAGGCCAAATTATAGTTACCCCTCAATATACCGAATAGTATTGGTTTATTCTTCAATATTTGACTATCAAGGTAACTAAATGGAAGCGTCACAACTTAAAACGCTTTCTGGCAAAGTAGAGCAACTTCTAAACTACTGCCAGACGCTTGAAGCAGACAATTTAGCGCTAAAAAGCAGCCAAGACGATTGGCTGTCCGAGCGGACTAAACTTCTACAAAAAAATGATCTTGCCAAAAACAAGATTGAATCAATGATTGGTCGCCTAAAAGCTCTGGAGCAAGGTTAATGTCCGACGCCAACACACTAAAGGTCAAAATCCTTGAAAAGGACTACCTGGTCGCCTGCCCTCCTGATAAAAAGGACGCTCTAGAAAATGCTGCAGGGCACCTTGATGAAAAAATGCGAGAAATACGCTCGTCAGGAAAAGTTCTGGGCATTGAACGAATTGCGGTCATGGCAGCTCTAAATATTGCATACGAATTGCTCGAAAGTGGTCGCGATAAAGAAGGTGACCAGGAGATGTTGCTATCACTTGAAGAAAAGCTTGATCAAGCTTTGATCAAAGCAAAAGCACAGGCCTAATTGAAACCCTGGGCAATTTGTTTTTTTTCGTAAAAAGCCCTGATTTTTATCTAGTTTTTTTATATGATGGTTTGGCGTTCTGGAATGCTGGCTTGCTAGATAAGTCCTCGAGCCGATAATAACACCTTGGTAATCACATCATGTGATGTGTGCAAGTCCCCCGGTTTATCTGGATGGGAAAGCCTAATTTGCATATAGTGATCACCCCCTTGAACTTTCGGGTTCAAGGCCCTATCTGGCAGCGGCATTTTGGGCGCACCAAAATCAACACTCACAACAGAGCGTTGCTTTTGTTTAAACCTATCCAGCTCTATCTTATTGACGATACAGCCCAAAAATGAGTCTTTCTCAAACCTCCCCCGCCACCTTAATTCAAGAAAAAAAGCAGCTTCGTAGAGAGCTCCGCCAACAACGCCGCCAGCTCACCAAGCTTCAACAAAGAACAGCTTCAACGCATTTACTCAAAAATCTGAAACGCTTTGGTTTACTACTGAGGGGCAAACATATTGCTTTGTACTTAGGCAACGACGGTGAAATCTGCCCTCGATCACTGCTCACACTAATACAGAAATGGGGAAAGACAGCATACTTGCCCGTCATCCACCCCTTAAAACCACAACAGATGATTTTTTGCCAAGTCTCTGCATCAAGCCCTTATATCAAGAACCGTTTCGGTATTGAGGAACCTGACTTTAAACGCTGCAAACAATTCAATGCTAAACAACTGTCAACAGTGTTAATGCCACTGGTAGCATTTGATAGCGAAGGAAACAGAATGGGAATGGGAGGCGGCTTCTATGATCGCACTTTTGACTATAAGCGACGGCTTCCTCAGTGCAAGCCTCGCTTGATTGGATTAGCACATGAGCTGCAGAAGATGGACGCGCTTCCGGTCAATGACTGGGATGTCAGCTTAGATGCGATCGTCACCGATCAAGGTATCTATGCAAAAAAATAAGCCTATGCAGAATCAAACGAGCAAAAAAGCCGAGTAATTCTTTATGAATAGAGAGTTTTAGTAGCGGCTGGCTGAACGATCAAATACATGCTCAGTACTAGCGTTCTGAACCGGCTCTTCATCAGCACCAATGCTAATAGAAGAAAAGCCACTTATGACCAAACCGATCATAAATATACCGATTACAGCCAACATTGTATCGGGTTTCTTCTTCATATTTTCCTCAAAATAAAACTTTAATAATCAGAAAAATAGCACAGCTTTAGAAAATTTCCATTAGAACCCTGCTTTAAGTAGCGGATTCTAATGGCTTTAGCACCTAATTACTAGCGTTTTGACTTACCTGCCCTCAAGAAAAGTTGATACGCCTCATTATCCGTCTCGACCCAGTATCGGAAACCTATCTCATCTAGCATTCCCTGAAAGGCTTTCGTATCAGAGTCTTTCAGCTGCACCCCCATCAGGACACGACTGTATGCAGCGCCATGGTTACGATAATGGAACATGGAAATATTCCAACGAGTACCAAGTGAATTAAGGAATGACATCAGCGCCCCTGGCCTTTCAGGAAACTCGAAACGATAAACCTGCTCATCACCAACGCCTTCAGAACGCCCACCGACCATATGCCTGATATGAAGCTTTGCAATCTCGTTGTCAGTCATATCCAGCACGGGATAGCCTTGGGACTCTAACTCTGCAATAACACGCGCCCGATCTTCGCCACCCGGAAGCACTTGCACACCAACAAAGATCTGCGCGTCACTTCCTTCTGCATAGCGATAATTAAACTCGGTCACATTACGAGTTTGCAGCGCTTGAATAAACTTCTGATAGCTTCCAGGCTTTTCAGGGAGAGTGACAGCAATGATTGCCTCGCGCTGCTCACCAATTTCAGTTCGTTCAGAGATATAGCGTAAACGGTCAAAGTTAACATTCGCCCCACTAACGATGGTCACTAAATTCTCACCACTTAAGCCTTCACGTTCCGCATATTTTTTTAAGCCAGCGATGCCCACCGCACCTGCGGGTTCAGCAATTGATCGTGTATCATCAAAGATATCTTTAATGCCTGCACAAATCTCATCTGTTGAAACAGTAATCACCTCATCAACATACTTTTTGGCAATTTCAAAAGGCAGCTTACCAATCTGTTTAACCGCGACACCTTCTGCAAAAATCCCTACTTCTTCTAGAATTTCTCTACGCCCAGTCTCTAGCGCCACCTTAAGACATGCCGCCTCTTCAGGCTCAACACCAATCACTTTTGTTTCGGGGCGAACAAACTTAATATAGGCTGCCATTCCCGCAATTAAGCCGCCACCACCAACCGGCACAAACACCGCATGAATAGGTGCGGTATGCTGCATTAGTAACTCCATTGCGACCGTCCCTTGCCCGGCAATCACATCTTCATCATCGTATGGGGGAATATAAACCAAGCCCTCTTTCTTTACCTTTTCTAAGGCATAAGCGGAAGCTTCATCAAAGGCATCACCAACGAGTTCAACTTTTGCGCCCTTCGCCCTGACCGAGTTAACCTTAATTTCAGGGGTCGTTTTTGGCATAACGATAGTCGCGTCGATACCAAGCTTCTGCGCAGCTAAAGCAAGCCCTTGCGCATGATTACCGGCAGAAGCCGCAATCACGCCAGCTGCTTTTTCTTCATCTGTGAGTAAACGAGCACGGTTATAGGCTCCACGAAGCTTAAAAGAGAATACAGGCTGCAGGTCTTCTCTTTTAAGGTATATTTGATTATCAAAACGCTCCGACAATAGCGGCGCATGTGTCACCGGCGATTCAATAGCAACATCATAAACTCTGGCATCAAGTATTTTCTTGATATAACGGTTAATTGGCATCTTGGAACTCTTCACTTATAGGGCTGACATATAGACAAACAGCGTATAGGCAGACTTAATATAATTTTAATACCCTGCTCAATACCTGATAGCTAGAGAAAAATAAGCATCGAAGTGAGCACAAACAATCATAATCCTTTTCTCACTTATTGTCGGGCATTATAATGCCATTTATAACGATCAATACGCCATAATCAGATATTTACCCTAGCGGAGCATGCATGAACCAAGATCAATTAAAAAGCGCAGTCGCCCAAGCTGCTATTGACTATATCCAGCCGAAGTTGGATAACGATAGCATCATCGGCGTCGGCACCGGGTCGACAGCGAATTTCTTCATTGATCACCTTGCTAAAATCAAACATCAGTTTGATGGCGCAGTGGCCAGCTCCGAAGCAACAGCGGAAAGACTAAAAAGCCATGGCATTCCTGTTTACGCGCTGGGCTCAGTAGATGAAATGGAGTTTTATGTCGATGGCGCAGATGAAAGCAACGAGCGACTAGAGCTCATCAAAGGCGGCGGCGGTGCACTTACTCGAGAGAAAATCGTTGCTGCTGTTGCCAAAAAATTCATCTGCATTGTAGATGCCTCCAAGCAAGTTGGCTTGTTAGGTGAGTTCCCACTTCCAATTGAAGTTATCCCTATGGCACGCAGCCTGGTAGGCCGGGAAATTGTCAAACTTGGTGGTGACCCGGTTTATAGAGAAGGCTTCGTAACAGACAACGGCAATCATATTCTAGACGTTCACAACATGAAGATTCTCGAACCGAAGAAGCTCGAAGCCGAAATCAACAACCTTACAGGCGTAGTCACTAACGGTTTATTTGCACTTAGACCCGCAGATCTGCTGTTTGTTGGCTCTGAATCTGGCGTAAAAATGCACGAAGCCGTATAATCGCGCACTTTATCGCTCTGCGAAAAAATTCAGGTCAGTAACACCGCTTATTAACGACAGGACAAAGCTATGATTTTTGACAACATTCCAGCAGGAAAAGACATTCCTAACGACATTAACGTCGTAATTGAAATCCCAGCTCAAAGCAGCCCGGTAAAATATGAAATCGACAAAGACATGGGAGCTGTTGTAGTTGACCGTTTCATGTCCACGCCAATGTTCTACCCAGCAAACTACGGTTTTATCCCGCACACTTTGGCTGACGATGGTGATCCATTAGATGTATTGGTTATCACACCATATCCAGTTATACCTGGCTCAGTAATTCGTTGTCGCCCAATCGGCATGCTAGACATGGACGATGAAGCGGGTGGTGATGAGAAGCTAGTAGCGGTACCTCACGACAAGCTATCTCCTGAGTACAAAGATATTCAGGATATTGAAGATATTCCAGTGTTACTGAAAGAACAGATCCAGCACTTCTTTGAGCGTTACAAAGAGCTTGAGAAAGGCAAGTGGGTAAAAGTAAAAGGCTGGGAAAATGCAGATGCTGCTCGTAAGTCAATCGAGAAGTCTGTAGCGAACTACAATAAGTAAGTTGTAGCGCTTAGCTCTATATAACAAAGGCCGCATCAGCGGCCTTTTTACTATCTGCACTTCACGAGTGCTAGAAAGTTAGCCCTGCTGAAGCAAACTGCGCAAGTCGATAATGGCCGCTGATGCTCTTGAGATATACGAAGACATTGTCAAGCTATGATTAGCCAACATCCCAAAGCCACTACCATTTAGAATCATCGGACTCCAAACAGCCTCTTGAGTCGCTTCCAATTCCAGTGTTATCTGCTGCAAGCTTACCAAAGCATTCTTATTGATCAGCACTGCCTTAAAGTCATGCTCTATTGCTTTTAGTATATGCACCAGCGCCCAAGCCGTACCGCGTGCTTCATAAAACACATCGTCTATTTCCATCCAAGCAGTCTTACGCTCCTGAGCACCTTCTGCAGCTGTCGACTGCTGAGCACTTGCATCGCCCGCCAAACCCAAGTCAAGCTGCTGGCGACCAACACTTTCACTCAAACGGCGCGACAAACTCCCTAAACGATTCTCGACTTCAGATAGCCAACTTCTTAAATTATCTGCTCGCGCATAGAACTGAGCGTCCGGTTGTTGAGGGTCAGAGAGACGCGCTAGGTAACTACGCGCTGCCTTCACGCCACGACGATATTCCGACTCACTGGCCGGAAGTGCCCAACTACTGTTATCGAAATGAAACTGGGGCTCTGCAATCGTTAAGTCCTTATCTTCAACCGACTGGCTTTGAGACCGGCTCAACTCCTTACGAAAGACCCTGGCCAAATCACGAACCTGAACCAGCACGCCATATTCCCAATTAGTAATATTATCCAGCCATAAACCAGGCGGAAAAATATCATTGCTAATGTAGCCTCCCGACTTATCCATCAGCGTTTCCATCAAATAGATCATCGTTGCTGTTGTCGCAAAGCCAGGAACCGGCTGGTGCTGCATCAACTCGGCCTGTTCATGAGAGTACTGAACAACATCGGTAATTTCCGGCTCAGAACTCCACCAAAAACCTAGAATAACAGACAAAAGTAAATAGACACCCAAAGCACCACCAATAGCTTTAGCCAACATTCCGCCCCCCAAGTAGTCTTGGAAATCTTCTTTTCTATGTCTTATAAAATCAGACAAACCTTCTTTCACATTAATAACCTGCTAACGTGTATAAATTCTCAATGACTTGGGAGAACTGTAATCCCCTACTATCAATTGCAAACACTTGCTATGAAGCAAATACTTCATTTGCTTGTGGCCGTTTCAAATGGTACCCCATTGCGCCATCAATCCCCAGCTCTTTTAAAGCCTGCCACTCGTCTTCTGACTCGACACCCACAGCAATCACATTAATTCCCTGACCATGTGCAATCTGGATCGCTGATCGCAGGAAGAACTGATTTGATTGACTGCCCTGAACGTTGCGAATAAAGCTATGGTCAACTTTGATGTAGTGAATATCCACTCGCTGTAAATACGAAAATGGCACCGAGCTTACACCAAAGCGCTCGACCGATAGACTAAAGCCATGCTCTTTTGCCATATTGCTCAAAACGACCAAGGCATTTTCATTATAACTCACGATATGTTCTGGAACTTCGACAATTAGCATTTCCGCCAAGCTGGGGTTCTGAACAAGCTGCTGATCAAACCAGGACAAGAAGCGCTCATCTATCAAGGCAGCTTCAGACAAGGTAATACAGTATCGGTGATTATCAGCTTCACCTTGCGCCAACTCATTGTGAGTTCGCTGCATCAAAAATTCTGGATCTGCCAGGCTCTCTACCACCTTCTCGACAACCAACTGATCAAAGGGCACCATCAATCCGAATCGCTCAGCCATCGGCAGGAAGGTCCCAGCGACAGTCAGCTCGCCTTCTACTTCAATTCGAGAAAGGACCTGCTGATACATAACCTTTCCTTCACCATCATAAACTGTTTGAGTATGAAGCTTCACATCTCGACTCAGCAATACCTCTTGCAAAATATTTCGCCACTCATTTGCCTGATGCACCTCTCGCATACTCTCTTCTGCCGACTGAATATGCGCATAACGCCGCCAGCCGGAAATACCATCTGACTGTGCTTGGCGTAAGGCTAAATCAGCTTTAGACAACAAAGTGCGAGCAGTATCATCAGCCTTTACGCAAGCCGCACCGATATGCACGCTATCATCGCGCAACAAGTGCTTGATATCAGAGAGTGAACAAATTTCTGATATCATTTTTGGCACCAGGACATCAATTTCATCATCCATAACACTCGGCATAAACACACTAAAATCGGCACCACTTCGCCTCGCAGCAAACGCATTCTGATGACGCTGTTCATATTTTTGCAGTATCTGCGCAACACTCGTCAACAGAGCATCGCCTCGATCTCGCCCCAATGACTCGTTAACTGCACCAAAGTCGTTAAGTTGCACTAAGACCAGACTTCCTTTTGCTGTGTGCTGCTGTGAATCCAGCTCTGTCTTTAAACGCCCATCAAAACCTTCACGGTTACTTAGGCCGGTAAGTGTGTCAACAAAAGATGCCTGACGCAGGTCCTCGATCAAATTTAATTGCTCTTCAAACACCCCGCCAAGCTGCCTGGCCATATCATTCATCGCATCGGCAACGCCTGCAAGCTCTCGGAATACAGGATGAGGAGCCCTAAAATCAAAATGGCGATGACTCATTTCCTGTGCATGAAACTGAAGCTGTTTTAAAGGCTTTAACACACCAGCTAATAGCCAACGCGCTGCAAATAAGCCGAGCACCAAAATACTTAGAAACCAAATTGACTCAGAACGAATCACTTTCCACAATTCAAGGTAGGCGTAACCAGGATGACTCTCTACCACAATCGTGCCCAACTGTTTCCAACCAGCTACAACTTCTGCACTTTTGGCAGGGGCCTTTAGATCAAGCAGAGAGACAAACCAGTCAGGGACAGTATCAACAGTTAAAGAGTTAGCGCGCACGACAATGGCGGCACCGTTCAAGTCAAAAAAAACAATTTTTCTGTAGTCACCACTGTCGAATATCGTGTCAACAATTCGCGCTGCCGCCACGCGATCTTGAGCATCTATACTCGTCGATAATGACAAGCCCAAAGAAGTAGCAGCATCCTGTGCATGGGACTGCAATTGATTCTGCAAATAGTCACGCATGGTGGTGATATTCAGCGTAAAGCTTCCAACCAACAACAACAGCAACATAATGCTAATATAAGCAAATAGTGTCCTTTGTAAGCTAGGACCCTGATTTGTCAGGCTATGACTATGCCTCATGATTAGGCCTCACTTACTTTATCTCCATCAGTATCTTCATTGGTGTCTTTTTATTAGCAAAGCCCAAGTATAAAAACGACCCGACCTCTTTCACCACAGAAATCATAATGGCCAGCCTGTAGGCATTGCTTCCATATAACAATAGATCAACTTACACATCCTGACATTTTTTGACGATAAAAACCTCCATATTCAGGGGATTATGCTAAATTATGTAGAGACGATTCGCGTTTACAAAAAGAATTCTTCCATTAGGATCAAGGAATGGCTCAGGACAACCAACGAGAGAAACTTAAACAACTGTTTGCAAAACGAGTTACGACGCAAGCCAGAGTTGTATTAGATGTCTATCAAAAGTGCAAACTCTCCTCTTGGGAAGACCTGGATCGCACTCAAGATTTAAATGATGCGAGTGAAAAACTAGAGCGTTTTGCAACCCGCTTTGAGATGTCTCGCCAGGAGACTTCGGCACGAAAAATTAACCAGCTACTGAGCAATGTTAACCCTGAAGCCCCGCTTTCGTTAGACAGCCAACAAAAAATTGAGTCCTTTATTCAGGAGCTGAATGAGTGCACTTTGCGAAAGAGTGATACCGGAGGGGGGCGAAGCGACACCTCGCACTCGAATCCACGTACTTTTTTACGCACTCCGATTTACCTCGCGCTAAACAACACCGAGTACGCTAACCGCATTATTAATCAGCTGGAGTTCTTTGGTTTTCGTTCAATCAACTTCAGTGATGTTGATGATTTTGTTCACGCAGCTAAGCAGGATAAGCCAGAGACCATCGTAGCCGATGTAGATTTTGGCGGGCATAAGCTTGCTGGCATCGATGCCGTTCAAGTAATCCAGGAGTCTCACGAGACAACTATTCCAGTTATTTATGTTAGCGAGAGCACTGACGACATTCAGACCCGGCTAAAAGCATCGCGCACAGGCGGCGAAGAGTTTTTTTATCGAGCCATCGACCCTGGCCAGCTAATAGAAAAATTTGAGCAATATACGCACGCCAACATTCAGGACCCATACCGTATTCTGGTAGTCGATGACTCTAAAGCACAAGCAAAGTACATTGAGAATATATTGCACAAAGCCGGCATGATTCCTCACATCATTACCGAGCCGATGGATATCCTGGTAGCCTTGGCGGATTTCCAGCCTGAGATAATTATCATGGATATGTACATGCCAGGCTGTACCGGTATGGAGCTAGCCCGAGTGATACGCCAGCAAGACAAGTTTCACAGCGTACCTATCATTTACCTCTCTGCAGAAGATGACGTCAACAAACAGCTACACGCGATGAGTCTTGGAGGCGATGACTTTCTAACGAAACCTATCGACCCGAAACACCTCATCGCCACGCTGCGAAACCGAGGCCGAAGAGCTCGATCCCTTTTGGCACTAATGATTCGCGATAGCCTGACCGGGCTTTACAATCATACCCATACTCTACATTTGCTAGAAATTGAAGTTGCTAAAGCAGCGGAAAGCGAACTACCTGTCTGTTTCGCAATGCTCGATATCGACTACTTCAAAAAGATTAATGATAACTACGGCCACCCTATTGGCGACCGCGTACTGAAAAGCCTTTCTCTTTTCCTTAAACAGCGGCTACGTAAAACAGACCACATCGGTCGCTATGGTGGCGAAGAGTTTGCCATCGTACTGCCAAATACTTCTGAACGCGATGCTAAAACTATTCTTAACGAAATACGTGAACGCTTTGCAGAATTACCACAGCCCGCCGGAACCGGCACATTCAATGTCACCTTTAGTTGCGGCATTGCATTAGCTGACCACGAAAACGCTCAATCCTTATGTGAAAAGGCTGATCATGCCCTATACGAAGCAAAGAGAAATGGACGAAATAATGTCCGTTGCTACAATACAGAACTGTAAGAAAACCTGCTTGTAAATAACGCAATATATGGGCAAACTAGCCACTATATTGTAGATAAAGTGTCATAAAAAGAAACTACACTTGTAGACATTTCTCACGGCACTTAGAATTAACTTTCTCTTTCACATGTTTTTACGAGCATCGTCTGATTATGGCTAGCATACTGGTACTTCATGGCCCAAACCTAAACCTTTTAGGCACCCGCGAACCCGAAATTTACGGCTCAGAAACTCTCAATGATATCAACTCTCGCTTAAAAGCCTGCGCCAAGAATAACAATATCGCGCTCAACACGTTGCAAAGCAATGCTGAACACGAACTTATCGAGCGCATACATCAAGCTAAGCAAGATGATACTCAGTTTATAATTATTAACCCTGCGGCATTTACGCATACGAGCGTAGCAATCCGAGATGCTCTACTAGCGATTGATATTCCTTTTATCGAAGTACATTTATCAAATGTTCATGCTAGAGAAACATTTCGCCATCATTCTTATTTCTCTGATGTCGCATTAGGCGTCATCTGCGGGCTGGGCAGCTTAGGTTACGATGCTGCGCTCAGCAAAGCCCTGCAGGCGCTATAAACCTAATACAGGAATTGTTATGGATATTCGAAAAATCAAAAAGCTGATCGAATTAATCACCGAGTCAGATGTAGAAGAACTAGAGATTAAGGAAGGCGAAGAGTCCATCCGCATCAACCGTCGCAAGCATGTTGTCGCCGCACCAGCAGCGGCCCCAGCACCCGTAACGTCTGCTTCAGCACCTATCACAGAAACATCCACTGCAAGTCCGGCACCGGCGAGCACCTCTAGTGACCAGACAATCAATGCCCCTATGGTCGGCACCTTCTACAAGGCGCCCTCACCTGACTCCGCCCCATTTGTTGAAGTTGGACAAAGCGTTAAGGCTGGCGATGTCTTGTGCATCATTGAAGCAATGAAAATGATGAACCAAATCGAGGCAGACCGAAGCGGCGTTATTCAGTCGATAGAAGTCAGTGACGGAGAACCTATCGAGTTCGATCAGATACTATTTACAATTGCATAAGGCTCGCAGGTAACACTGATGTTAAAAAAAGTTCTAATCGCTAATCGTGGCGAAATAGCCTTACGAATTCTACGCGCCTGCAAAGAGATCGGTATTCCTTCGGTCGCCGTACACTCCAAGGTTGATAGAGACCTTATGCACGTTCGCTTGGCAGACGAGTCAGTTTGTATTGGTAATAACAGCCCTGTCGAGAGCTACCTCAATATACCTGCAATAATCAGCGCCGCTGAAGTGACCAATGCTGTTGGCATTCATCCTGGCTACGGTTTTCTTGCTGAAAATGCTGACTTCGCAGAACAAGTCGAAAAGAGCGGCTTTACCTTCATTGGCCCCCCTGCCAGTGTCATTCGCTTAATGGGGAATAAAGTTTCAGCCATCAAAGCCATGACAAAAGCCGGCGTACCGACGGTTCCTGGCTCCGACGGCCCGATCACAAATAATCAAGATCGAACCAAAGCTATTGCACGCAAAATTGGCTACCCGGTTATTATCAAAGCAGCCTCAGGTGGTGGCGGCCGGGGTATGAGAGTTGTTAACGACGAAGCTGAACTACTCACCTCGATTCAGCTAACACAGTCTGAAGCCAAAGCCGCTTTTGGCGATGACACCGTTTACCTTGAAAAATTTCTCGACACACCCCGGCATGTCGAAATCCAGGTACTTGCAGATAACCATGGCAATGTCATTCACTTAGGTGACCGTGACTGTTCACTGCAACGAAGACACCAAAAAGTTATCGAAGAAGCCCCTGCACCAAATATTAACGAGGAAGCCCGACAAGCCACGTTTGCCGCCTGCGTAAAAGCCTGCAAAGATATCGGCTATCGCGGAGCAGGAACATTTGAGTTCTTATACCAGGATGACAGTTTCTATTTTATCGAAATGAATACCCGAGTACAGGTAGAGCACCCTGTAACAGAAATGATAACAGGCATTAATATCGTTAAAGAGCAAATTAGAATTGCTAGCGGCCTACCACTTTCAGTCTCTCAAGCTGAAGTAAATCTTGAAGGCCATGCGATAGAGTGCCGCATTAACGCTGAAAATGCTCAAACCTTTGCACCGAGCCCCGGCTTAGTTAAACAGTTTCACGCGCCCGGTGGCATGGGAGTCCGTGTCGATTCGCATTTATATAGCGGCTATCGTGTACCTCCATTTTACGACTCTTTAGTTGCCAAAATCATTTGTCATAGCGAAAACCGTAATGCGGCGATGAACCGTATGACAAACGCACTTGACGAGCTAGTCGTAGACGGAATTGACACAAATATTGACCTTCACCGCAAGCTACTTTCCGATAGCGGATTTCGAGAGCTCGAATTTAATATCCATCATCTGGAAAAGAATATCCTTTAGTTTCATCTAATGTATTTCATTCCCGACTATCAGGAAGTCACTGACTTATGAACTGGATCCAAGTTAAAGCCAATATATCTCCCGCCATCGCAGAAGCTCTCGAAGAAGGCTTGCTCGCGGCGGGAGCCAGCGCAGTGACTCTCGAAGATGCTCAAGACCAGCCAGTGCTAGAGCCCGAACGGGGCACAACGCCGCTTTGGGAAGAAACGATCGTCACCGGGCTGTTTTCTGCCGATGAGGACCAAAAAGCTATTAGAGCCATCACTGAAAGTGTCTTCACCAATCTTTCAGATCAGACCTTCCCTGAATTGCGTTTTGAAATATTGGAAAACGAAGACTGGACGCGTAAATGGATTGATAACTTCAAACCCATTCAGTTTGGTCGCCGCTTATGGATATGCCCAAGCTGGCATGACATTCCTGAGCCAAACGCTGTCAACCTGATGCTCGACCCTGGCCTGGCTTTCGGCACTGGCACACACCCCACAACTGCACTTTGCTTAAAATGGCTAGATGCTTATGCGCTAAACGATGACGGCCTAAACAACAAAACTGTCGTAGATTTTGGCTGTGGTTCCGGAATACTGGGCTTGGCCGCATTATTACTCGGCGCCAAATCGGTGGTTGGAATCGACAACGACCCTCAAGCTTTGCTGGCTACCCAAGACAATGCCAAGAGAAACGAGGTCGAAGCTCAGCAGTTCCCGGTCTATCTTCCAGAAGATAGCCCTAAAGACCAAGTAGACCTGGTTCTGGCTAATATTCTTGCTCAACCACTGCATGACTTACGTAGCAATATTGCCGCTTTAGTTAAACCTAAAGGAAAATTAATTCTATCTGGAATTCTTGAGCATCAGGCAGCTGCGCTAGTTCACGACTATGAAGAATGGTTTGAAATGGATAAACCTCAGCTAGAGGATGGCTGGGTATGCTTGACCGGCACAAAAAAAGACTGATAATAGCCTTATAATAATTCAGGAAAAACACACACGATGAGCAATCAGCGACTGACACAATGCCCGCACTGTAAGGCTTCGTTTAAAGTCTCTGAAGAACAATTAAGTGCTGCCAACGGCAGAGTTCGCTGCGGCGCCTGCATGAACATCTTCGATGCAATTGCCTATAGCTTGTCCGATACTGAGAAGCAAACAGCAAACAAGCCTTCTCCTGAACCCTCCGAAGACCAACAAAGTTCAGCTATCGACCTGGAAGATAGTCTACTAGAGTCTGAAGATAAGCTATTTGCCGATAACCCTGAAGAAGATCTGCATGAACCCGGCTACTCAGGCAGCGCCGATGGCTCTGATGAGTTTAGCACCTCTTTCCTGGAACTAGATTCCGCAGACAACAGTGACCCTTACTCAACCAGCTTTAAAAAACTTGACGATACCTTTGTTTCTGAAGAGAGTGAAGAAATCATCGACGAAAGCTGGACTCAGGAAATCCTCGAAGATATTCAAGATGAACAAGGTAAACAGAAGGTAGAACCAACATTCTCCGCTTCAGCTATAGAGCAGGCCTCAGTCACACAAGCTGAGACATCGACTGAATCAGCCTTCGGAGAGCCCGGGAGCGGTTTCTCTGAGACTTCTCCGTATGAGAAAATTGAATTTCAATACGACCAGGATAGCCCCAATAATAGACATTGGCTTGTCAGTTTATTATTCATTCTCGCTAATATATCGCTCATCGTAATACTGCTAGGGCAAGCGGTATGGTTTCACTATGAAAAGCTCGCCAAGTACCCTAAAGTTTCTGAGTTATATGAGCTAGCATGTGAACACTTATCTTGCACATTGCCAAAGCTTGAAGATATCGAAAAAATTAAAAGCAACAACCTCGTTGTCAGAAGTCACCCCACTCAACGCAAGTCCCTCATAATCGACACCGTGATAGTGAATGAAGCTGCTTTCAATCAAGCGTTCCCCGACTTAGCTCTTTATTTTTCAGACATAAACAAAAATATCGTTGCCCAACGCTTATTCCAAGCGAAAGAGTATTTGTCTGGCGATCTAGCCAGCTGGCACGAAATGCCAAGTCAGCAGCCAATTCATATTTCACTCGAAATCGTTGACCCAGGAAAAGAAGCGGTTAACTACTCTCTAAAGTTTTTCTCCCCTCAACCCTAAGCTCCAAGGAACAAGACATAGATCAATTGTCAACCAATAAGAGCAAAATATAACCAAAAAAAGCCACCTTTTTTGCTTTTACACCCTTGCCTCAGAGGGTATGATTAGCCCCCCCAAAATTAGCCACCCTTGAACCTGACAGAGAAACGACTTGCTCAAAATCGGCCCCTATCAATTAGATAATCGATTGATCTTAGCGCCCATGGCTGGCGTGACAGACAGACCTTTTCGACAGTTATGCCGGAACAACGGCGCAGCTATGGCTGTTTCGGAAATGGTAATCGCCGACCCAAGTTTTTGGAAAACACGCAAGTCAATGCATCGTCTCGACCATACCGGTGAGAGTGACCCTATATCTGTACAAATTGCTGGCGGCGATCCAGAAATGCTAGCAACAGCGGCAGAGCTTAATCAGGAGCGAGGCGCACAGATCATAGACATCAATATGGGCTGCCCGGCCAAGAAAGTTTGTAACAAAGCAGCAGGCTCTGCACTGATGAGAGACGAAGACCTGGTAAAGGAAATCCTAAGTGCAGTGGTTGGGGCTGTCGACATTCCGGTGACGCTAAAAATACGCACTGGCTGGGATAAAAACTCTCGAAATGCATTAACGATCGCTAAAATGGCAGAGCAAAGCGGTATTGCAGCTCTCGCCATTCACGGCCGAACTCGAGCTTGCGCTTACCAAGGACAAGCTGAATACGACACCATCGCTCAAGTAAAAGAGGCGATAAGCATACCCGTTCTTGCTAACGGCGATATTGATTCGCCCGAGAAAGCAGAACAGGTATTGAAGCAAACAGGAGTTGACGGTCTGCTAATAGGTCGAGCTGCACAAGGCTGCCCTTGGATTTTTGATGATATCAACCACTACCTTAAGCACGGTACCAAGCGTGAAGAAAGACCGTTGGCCACCGTTCGCGATATCATCCTTCATCACCTAGAAGAACTACATCAGTTCTATGGTGAGAAAATGGGTCATCGCATCGCTCGCAAACACGTCGGCTGGTATCTGAAGGCAAGACCGAATCACCAAGAATTTAGACAATTTTTTAATAAAATTGAAACACCGGAAGCTCAGCTTGAGGCTGTGCGCACGGAGTTCGAAAAGCAAATCAACAATCAAATCAATAACGGGGAAATAGCCGCATGACTATAGAAGCGCTTGCTGCAGACAAACAAGAAGAACAAACCTACACCAGTCAAACTCAAATTGAAAACGCTGCCACTTTAAGGGATTGCGTTGAGAAGACGCTGAGCAACTACTTTGAACAACTTGACGGTGCTCCAGTCACAGATGTTTATCAACTAGTTCTCTCAGAAGTAGAAGCACCTCTACTTGAACAAGTACTAAAATATACGCGCAACAATCAAACCAAAGCTTCTGTTCTACTTGGTTTAAACAGAGGAACCTTACGCAAGAAGCTTAAGCAGTACGGTCTACTTTAAGTCAGAGTTTTTTATTTTTCTTATACAGGTTTGGAATAAACATGAGCAATACTAACGATCTGGTCCAGGTGAAAAGAGCGCTAATCAGCGTTTCAGACAAAACGGGCATCGTTGAATTCGCCTCTGCCCTAAACGATATGGGCGTTGAAATACTTTCAACGGGCGGAACCTACAAATTACTACAGTCTAACAGCATTCCTGCTGTCGAAGTTTCTGACTATACCGGTTTTCCCGAAATGATGGACGGTCGAGTCAAAACACTTCACCCTAAAGTTCACGGCGGAATTTTAGGGCGCAGAGGTCAGGATGACGAAGTAATGCAAGCTCATGAGATCAAGGCTATCGACATGGTTGTCGTTAACCTCTACCCTTTTGAACAAACTGTCGCAAAGGAAGACTGCAGCCTAGAAGACGCTGTAGAAAACATTGATATCGGCGGACCAACGATGGTACGTGCTGCTGCTAAAAACCATGCACACGTAAATATCGTTGTTAATGCGAGCGACTACCAGAACATTCTTGATCAAATGCGTGAGAACGATGCCTGCACAAGTTTGGAAACACGTTTTGACCTAGCGATTAAAGCTTACGAACATACAGCTGCCTACGACGGCGCGATTGCCAACTACTTTGGCCGATTGGTTCCAGGTGGCAGCAAAGAGTTCCCAAGAACATTTAACGTTCAAATGAACAAAACTCAAGAACTTCGCTATGGTGAAAACCCTCACCAGAACAGCGCGTTTTATGTTGAAAAGAATGCTCCAGCCGATTCAATCTCTGGCGCTAAACAGCTTCAAGGAAAAGAGCTTTCGTTCAACAATATCGCCGACACCGATGCAGCACTTGAGACCGTAAAGCTATTTGACGAACCTGCATGTGTCATCGTCAAGCACGCAAACCCTTGTGGCGTATCAGAAGCCGGCTCTATTCTAGAGGCTTATGAAAAAGCTTATGCAACGGACCCTGAATCTGCTTTTGGCGGTATCATCGCCTTTAACCGTGAGCTTGATGCGGAAACCGCGACAACTATCGTCGACCGACAGTTTGTTGAAGTTATTATTGCTCCGAGCGTTAGCGCCGAAGCGAAAGAAGCCGTAGCCGCTAAGAAAAATGTCCGCCTCCTAGAGTGCGGTGCATTTTCTGACAGCGCAGCATCTTTCGATTATAAGCGCGTCAATGGCGGCTTACTGGTGCAAGATCGTGACTTAGGCATGATCAGTAAGGAAGATTTGACTGTTGTCTCCAAGCGCCAGCCAACAGACGAAGAAATTGATGACCTCTTATTCACCTGGAAAGTTGCTAAAATGGTTAAGTCCAATGCGATTGTTTACGGTAAGAGCGCTCAAACTATCGGTATTGGTGCCGGGCAAATGAGCCGTGTCAATTCAGCACGCATCGCAGCAATCAAAGCTGAGCATGCCGGACTTGCCGTGAAAGGCTCTATGATGGCTTCAGATGCCTTCTTCCCATTCAGAGACGGCATAGACAATGCCGCAAATGCCGGCGTTAGTTGTGTCATCCAGCCAGGCGGTTCAATGCGTGATCAAGAAGTCATTGATGCAGCTGATGAGCACGGTTTGGTAATGGTATTTACCGGAATGCGTCACTTCCGACACTAAGCAAATAAGCTCTGTATGACCGTGCACCCGCCTCTGTTTGAGACTTGGTGCACGGTACTCTTCCTGCTATACATCTACTCTTCTGCCTCTAGTTAGCACTACCTAATAATATACGCTAGACTATTTTTACCTATTAATCGGACGCCCGAAGGCTTCCACGGACTTCTATCATTAATGGAGCAACAACAGTGTCAGATTACGTACGCATTAAAGTAAGGGGCTATCACCTCGACCAACACGGCCACCTCAACAACAACGGCTATACCCGCTTTTTCGAAGAAGCTCGCTGGGTATTGTTTGAAAACTTCAATGCCATAGAGTTTTTCTCACAGCTTGATCTGACACTGACCTTGGTAAATAGCAACATAAACTATCGTCACCCATGCCTCTTCAATGATCAGCTCGAGATCCATACCAAGGTAATGCGCATAGGTAATACCAGCTGTAAAATAGATCAAACTATCTACTTGGAAGGTAGCAACACGATTATCGCAGATGCCAGCAATACTTTTGTATTAATGGACAACAAAGAACATAAGGCTGTGCCGATTCGCGACCAAGCTAGAGAGAAGCTGGCCCAACTTGCAAACTCTGCTTAGCATTCATAAGAGTTGGTTGTTCGTAAAACCACTCTTGCCCATTTTACGAACAATTATTTTTTATATCTCCTCTCGAATAAGGTATCCTTGCGCCCATTTCCATCTCCAGGCGACTCCGTAAGCCGCCTGGCTATTAAGTTATTATTAGATCGGGTTACGCTATGAATATTCTTATCATTGGCAGCGGCGGCAGAGAACATGCTCTTGCCTGGAAAGCTGCACAAAATAAAGACGTCGAAACAGTTTTTGTTGCACCAGGAAATGCTGGTACCGCATCAGACAGCAAATTAAGCAATGTCGACATTGACGTTATGAACTTTCAAGCGCTGTCTGATTTTGCCAAAGAGAATCAAGTCGCACTTACCATTATCGGCCCAGAAGCGCCTTTAGTTGACGGCGTTGTTGACCATTTTGAAGCAGAAGGCCTTCGCTGCTTTGGCCCTTCAAAAGGTGCGGCTCAATTAGAAGGCTCTAAAGCTTTCACTAAAGATTTCTTAGCTCGCCACAACATACCTACTGCCGACTACCAGAATTTTACGGAAGTAGAACCTGCCTTAGCATACTTGAAAGAAAAAGGTGCCCCGATTGTTGTTAAAGCCGACGGTTTAGCGGCTGGCAAAGGCGTAATCGTTGCCGAAACTCTGGAGCAAGCAGAA